>CAYJHL010000078.1:0-8126 GCA_964369585.1 uncultured Treponemataceae bacterium
TTATAAAAAATCGTCCCTTTTTGGAGTAAAGATATCGAGTAAAGAACCTTTTTCTATACATGTTCCACCATGCATTTCATTAGGTTCTATCATCATAGTATCCCCTTTTTTGACAATGTTCGTTACTCCCGAAATGGTAAATTCAAATACTCCTGATAATACGTAAACAATTTGTGTATGTGGATGATTATGCATTACTCCTACAGCACCCTTTTCAAAGTCATTTTGCACACTCATTACTTCATCACAGTAAGCAAGTACCTTTCTTTCAATGCCAGGGGCAACATTCGCTCCTGTTATTTCGTTTGCAAAAAACCATTGTTTATTTTCCATAGTTTACCCTTCACTCAACATTTTGTTTACTTTGTTTCGAACTTTAATAATATACAGTGCACTTTGTGGAAAGTTTGAAAACGTTAATTCATCTTGTAAACCTTCTTCAATTATTTTCATAACTGAATCTTTCCCGACTTTGTCAGCCAAGTGTTGAAAAGCTCGCACATCATTCATTACATGTAATTGAATCATCAATCTTATAGACTCTTCAGGTCTCTTATCTTTTCCAGGATACACCAAAAAAGGGTCTCCTCCTGGATAGGTTGAACCAGTACAAGTTTCAGTATACGGATCAATTCTAAAAAAAGAATCTTGTCCATTGTAAAAATTGTATCCCCAGTGAAGAATGCCTTCGATGTCGTATTTAAAAAGTTGAAATCCATAGATTCTATTTCTAAACGAAGGAAGCGCAAAAAACCTGTTGCTTACATCGACACACTGAGCAGTACAATAATATGACCATAGGTTTTGTACACCATTATCAATAAAGTCATGTATTTTATCATTTGAGCTGATAGGCTTTTCTATCGCTCCTGTTTTATAAAACTCATAATCTGATAACGCATCAATAACTGGGAAATCTTTTATAAGTTCAGAAACAGAGTTTTTTGCTGCCGTATATGATTCTAGTTGTGATTTTATCGGTTCATCAGAAATATGAAAGTAAACTTTATCTTTAATACCCCATTCTTCAATTTTTGCGATCAACTGAGGAAGATAAATATGTAAAAACTTTGTATATTCACCACCAACGGCATCAGTATTCCAACCAAACAATTGTTTATACTCTCCATCTACCGTTGCCATCACCTTTGGCGCATAAATAGCACCCCATTGAGAGAACAAATGAGATAATTCAAAATACTCCATTCCCGCATCATGGCAAAGGTCAATAAAATATTTTAATTGGCTAAAATCAAAACTATACGTACCATTCGTGACTGAAATCTCTACTAGCTGTGTTGTTGTTCTTTCGTACCCCTTCGCAGTATCAAGAGGAGGTGTAAACTGTGGCGTTAATATCATATTACATCCACAATTTACAGCCGTTTCAATAAATTTTTTGATTACAACCCAGTGCTCTTTAGAATACATTTCTAAACCATAGTAGTCTGCTAAACAATCTACATGGAACCATTCAGTTCTAATCATTTTTTGCTTTGGGAGCGTGACATCGTAAACGGTAACATTTTGAACTGCCTTTCCTAAATCTTTTCCCGTAACAAAATCTGAAAAGTGTAATTCAATTGGAATATCTCCACATGCAATAGACTCATCTATTTCAATATCTACCCAGAGACTTCTCCACTGGCCTGGTACCATCATTATTCTTCCATCATCTAAGTCTCGAAGAAGGTCGGGAAACAAACCTGGTTTTGTACGAAGATATTTATCATCTCGTTTTAAGTGCGTAGGATAATGACATGGTACTTCAATAATTTCTCGAACACGTACTTTATTTTTGTACGGGGATTCAACTCGTACTCGAGCAAGTGTGCTTCGATTAAAATCAAATGCATAAGCAACTTGAAATGATACTGTTTCTCCGCGCAAAGCAGAAAGCTCACTGCAGCCAACTTCTTCAATTGGCTCTTCATCGCTAAAAACCTTAGCAAGCGAACTTAGCACTTTGTACGTATATATTATTTCTTTTTCCATTTTCTTATCCTTTTATACCACTTATAGCAATACCTTCAACAAATTGCTTTTGTAAAAATACATACAACACAAAGGGGAACATAAAAGAAAGTGCAGAACCTGCCATAACAAGTCCATAGTTTGTAGTAAAGTGCCCTTTTAATAACGATAGTGCCACTGTTAAGGTTTGCATTTCTTTGCTACTAGCAACAACCAGCGGCCATAAAAAATTATTCCATGATGATACAAAGGTGAACACTGTTAGCGATATTAACACTGCTTTTATTAATGGTAAAACAAGTGAAAAGAAAACACGCAATTCCCCAGCTCCATCGATCTTTGCAGCTTCCAGTAACTCGTCAGGGAATGATTTCATAAATTGTTTTATTAAAAAGACCCCAAAGGCATTTATTAGTGGCACAACCAAAGCCGTGTAAGTATTTACCAAGCCTAATAGCCTCATAATAGTAAAGGCGGGAATAAGTGTTACTTGCCCAGGAATCGCTAAAGTTGCAACAAAAATACCAAACATTACATTTCGACCACGAAAGCGTTTTTTTTCAAAAGCATAGGCTGCCATCGCACTAAAAAGGTTATTAAACAAACAGGTGAAAAATGCAACAATTATACTGTTTTTTAATGCATTAAAAAAATCCGTTTGTGTTAGTACATTTGAATAGTTTATCATATCTAAACTAATATCAGCAAAGGTAAAGCTCAATGATTCAGACTGAGTAAACGAAAGCAAAATCATATATACAAAGGGAGCAAATGCTGCAAGTGCGCTTAAAGCAAGAAAAGCTGCCAAAGTATTTCTAAAGATAGGATTTGAATTTTGTACTTTTGTCATAATTAACTCTCCTTAAAGAAGTGCTTTTGGACATAGTTAAAAAGCAAGATAAGCATAAATAAAAATACTGCGATAGAACTTGCATACCCCATTCGATACTCTCTAAAAGCAGCAGTATAAATTGTATACACCAATGTTGTTGTTGCAGAACCAGGACCACCTTTGGTCATAGCATAGACCATATCAAACACTTGAAAAGACCAAATAACTCCAAGTGTTACAACAAGATATGTGATAGGCTTTAAGCTTGGAAGCGTAATATAAAAAAACTGCTGGCGCGCATTAGCACCATCAACTTTTGCAGACTCATAACAACTTACAGGAACATCCATAATTCCTGCATAATATATAACGAGGAAGTACCCAACATTTTTCCAAATTGACACAAGGCAAACACTTAAAAGAGCTGTACTCCTGTCTCCTAACCAGTTAATACGAGGTATACCAAATAATGATAAAAAATCATTTAAAAGGCCGTTATCAGTTGCTAAAATTAATGTCCATAACGTACCAACAAGAACAGCTGAAGATATAACAGGCACAAAAAGCGTCCCCTTTATTGTTTCCCCAAATTTATTTCTAAAATAACTTGCAAGTAAAGCTGCCAACACCATCGCTAGAATAGTTTGAACAGGAACTGTTATTAATGTGTACATAATAGTATTTTGAATTGAAATTTGCACATATTTATCTTGGATCATAGTTATATAGTTCTTAAAACCGACCCACTGAAATTGAGTTATTCCATTAAAGTCTGTAAAACTAAACATAACAGACATTACGATAGGTATAAGTATAAATAGAAGTAGTATTAGTGAACTTGGAAGTATATACCCCCAGCCGACTAAGGTTTCTTTAAGCTTTCGATTCATTCGATGCTTCTCCTTATTTAGTATGCAACATCGCATACTTTTAAAAAAAGGAGCCCAAAAAGATTGGGCTCCTTGTATTTAATACACTAACAAAAAGCTCTCTATTAGTTTAGAGAATTAGCATACTCTACAGTTTCATCAAGTGCTTCTTTTGCAGAGATTTCATCCATCATCATTCTTTGTAAATTTGAGTATAATGCTTGGTAAATTGATACTGTATTATCAGCAATTGGCAAAGCTCTGAAGTTACTTGCTTCATCAATATACATTTGCTCAAACTTAGCATTATCATAGTAAGCTTCATTTACTGAAATTGGAGGCATACTGTATCGCTCTTGATGGAAGGCTTCCATTACACGAGGACTAGTCATTTCTTTCATAATTTTTGCAGTAGCAGCTTTATGTTTTGCAGTAGAAATCATAACAAGAGCATCTGATGCAACAAATGTTCCACCTTGTTTACCTTCTACCTCAACAGTATAAGGTGCAAAACTCCAGTTCATTCCAGCTGCATCAAATTTTTTACTTGAAACAGATGAAGAAACAAACATTGCTAGTTCACCTTGTAAGAATAAATCGCTTACCGCTGCTGCATTCATTGCAGTTGCAGAATCAGTTAAAATGCCTTTTTCCTTTAAGCTGTAAATCCATTCTGCAGCTTTAATACCTTCAGCAGAGTTAACAATTAGATTTCCTTCTTCATCAAACAGATCACCACCTGCTTGCCATAAGTATGGATAAAAAATCTCTGCAAGGTCGCCATAGTAACCACCCCAATATTGCATAAATCCAATTTTCCCCATGCTGTTTATTGCCAAAGACATTTCTTCTAAATCTGCCCAAGTAGTAGGAGGAGCATCAAATCCAGCCTCATTAATTAAGTCCATGTTACAAAATAAAATACGTGGTGCACCAACTACAAAAGGAAGCGTTAGTTGCTTTCCGTTGATTGTTCCATAATCCCAGTAAATATATTGATCAACTTCTTCTTGCGTAAAATAGTCTCCAATAGGAGCCAACAAGTTCATATCTACATAACTTTTTAACATTTCATTGTACATATACCCAATGTCAGGACCACTTCCGCCAGAAATACCAGCCATGTATTTTTCTTCATAATTGTCCCAAGGCACAGTTTCAACTGCAATTTCAGCATTCACTTCTTCTGCAACATCTTTAAGCATTCTTTGCCAGAACGCTTCATTAGTTTCTTCTGTGTTACCAAATGGTGGAACCCAAATAGTTATAGTATCCCCTCCGGCATCGGCACCGTTGGTGTCAGTTGAGACTGTTTCTTCTGATTTAGAGCAAGCAACAAGAACAAAGATAGAAACTAAAAGTAAAGCAATAATCTTTTTCATATATTTTCCCTTTTCAATTTTTTTGCACCTAAACAGTGCGATGAGAAAAGTATACCGAGCAAAAAAGAAAAAATCAAGCTCTTTTTTGCATAATTATGCAGAAAAGAGCTTGCTTTTGTATAAGATTGAGAATTTTGTAACTCAGACCTTAAATCCACTTGAAATACTGCCGCAAGGGCATGCTTTTTTGCAGTCTCCGCATCGAACACATTCCGCAGATGCTATTTGTATTTTTCCACATTTAGCCTTTTTTCCCTCAAGTTTATCTGTTTTTCGTATTTTTTTTATAGGATCTATTTGCATGTGGCAAGCTTTCTCACACTTTCCACACCTTGTACAAGACTCAGAATCGACTTCCATCTTATAAAAACTTACTCCGTTAAAAAAAGCATAAAAGGCACCAAGAGGGCAAATGTATTTACAAAAAGGTCTATATAATAATACTGAGCCAAGTGTTATTATTCCAAGCAATGTCATTTTCCAATTGAATAAAAACCCAACAGCTTGCTGCAAACTTTCATTTTGGCTTACCAACGGTATTCCACCTTGCAAAGAACCTACAGGACAAATCCATGTACAAAAATAAGGGGCTCCAATACCAAATTGATTTACAGCAATCGCTGGTAAAAGAATGACTGGAATTAAGAGCATAAGATACTTCATGTACCGCAGGGGAACATCTATCGCTCTCGGCATTCTAATTAGTCGTGCTTTGTCCTTTTCCTTAAATCTAAACAAAGGGATTTTATAGAGTAAGTCTTGAAAAAAGCCAAATGGGCATAAAAAACCACATACAAAGCGAGCAAAAACCACACCAAAAAAAACTAAAATACCTGACACATAGAGTGTTATATCGTAACTTCGAGCACCAACTACAGCTTGATAGGCACCGATAGGGCAAGAACCTAATGCCCCCGGACACGAATAACAATTCAAACCAGGTACACAAATATATTTTGACTTCCCATTATATATCTTGCCAGTAAAAAACCCCACGATATATGAGTTTGAAATAACTGCTACAAAAAACTGTATGAGATATCTATAATTTCGCTCAATCCATCGTCTCATTCTTGCCTCTTTATCTGCATCTCGACTGCATTATTAATTATTCATTGTTAATTATTAATTAAACTACCCTATTCCAATACATTCTAAACAAATAAGAATAGCTTTTTGTAGAACAGTCCTAGCTTCGCCCCGCAACACACCCAATATAATTAATGCAATACTTGTTGCTAACAAGGCAAAACGAAGAGAGTTTATATGGTTCATCTGCAACTTATTTTTCTTTACTTTTCTCATTCTAAAAACCTATGGTATAAAAGTGGGTATCGCACGAAAGTGTAATAGTTCATTTACTAACAAAATAATACGTCACTACGATACGTGCGTGGAGAAATCTCATTAAAGAAAGCAATCTCTAGGCTACGTATCTGCGGTGACGCCTTACAAAATTCTACTCGTGCGGTAGACCTTTTTCTTTATTTCCCTACTGTTAAAAGTGCGCTTTCGATAGCCCCTAAATACATTTCAGCAGGATTTGTAGGAGGTGCCCCAACAATAGGAGAGCCTACTATATTTCCCTTTGAGTCTACCATAACGGTTGTCGGAATAGCACTAACAGTACTAAGTAAGCCATTTAAACTATCATTTGCAAAAAGAGTTATGAACTCACCGTCAGAAGATGCAACTATTTCTTTTGCCGCCTCTATACCATCAGGAACATCGGTCAAAATGGTTATCATATTTGCATTTTCAGGGAGCATATCACGGTGAAGCATTGCTAAGTCTGGCATTTCATTTATACAAGGCCCACACCAAGTCGCCCAAACGTTTACCATGGTAATTTCATAGTCTTCAAAAATTGTTTGGTCTACAGTTTGCCCATCCAAAGTATCTGTTTCAAACGATGCTAAATTATAGCTTTCAGCATTTGTCGCTTGGACTAATTCTGGTGTTACAGGGTCAAACACAAAAATATTTTTTTTGAAATCTTTAAGATTGTTAACAAGAGTACTAAACTTTTCATCTTCTCCATCAGCCAATACTAAATGGGAAAAATCATCATTATATGCAAGATAATATACATTTGTTTTTGTTTCTGCTATTTCTTGCACATTTGAATACGACATTTCAATTTCTGCCAATGCTAGTTCTTGGTCTGCATCAATTCCTACACGTGCAATCGCTGCAGCTTGAAAAACATATTTATTGACTTCATCACGGATTACTTGCTGTTCTTGTTCACTAGTATTTTCTGCATCAAATGCTGAAATTAAATCAAATATCCCATCTGAATATGCAACAAGCATCGTTACAGAAGTTGAGAGAGGGTATATTTCTAATGCCCCCCTTTTTGCCATATCAAGCATCATCTCAGGAAGAACAAATCCAAAGCCGAAATCTTTGCTATATACTGCATCTTCACGCTCTTTAATCATGATAGTTTCACCACCGAGCGTAACCATTTTCTCTTCATTAAACTCATAGCTAGCACTACAAGAAAGGGTGTTAAGAATACATAGGAACACCGCTAAACCTACTACAAAATTTTGCTTCATTATTACCTCATTACATATAATATACTATTATAACAAATAGATATACAAGTAGTTACAAAAAAACCACCCAAAAGATTGGGTGGTTTTACTACTAAAATAGTAACCTATTCTGATTTAACTTCTTCACAGATGTTAAGTTCAGTGTCTTTATCAAAGAATTTACCTTTTTCCATTAGAGGAACAAAGTTTGCAATATCCCCAATTTGAACAGTTACATTTGGATCAGTTCTTGAAATAACTGATTGATTTTTTGTGTTCAAGTAAAGGTGTGTTTCAGCCCCTAGAGGTTCAATAACAGATACTTTTAATTGCATGTTATTTGCAGCAGCTGGAGAAGCTTTGTATTCTAGGTCTTCTGGGCGAATACCGAAGTATACTTCTTTTCCAACATATGCTTTAAGTGTTTTTGCTTGTTCGTCAGTAGGACTTAATTTGAAAGAACCTTCGTCTACAACAATTTTTCCACCTTCTTCTAATACTTTTACAGTTAAGAAGTTCATTGGAG
>CAYJHL010000079.1:0-8103 GCA_964369585.1 uncultured Treponemataceae bacterium
GAGCAATTAGCTTATTTACATCTGTAATTGCTAATGCTGTTATTGAAGCAGACAACGAAACTGGATTAAAAATCATTGAAAATTTACAAGATGATGATGAAGAATACTCTGATTCATCATATGCAAAGAACGATGATGAAGAAATTGTTGATTACAGTAACTATATTCCTGAAGAAAACACAGAATCAAAAGAAGAAGAATCTGAGGAAGATGCATCTTTAGCTGCGAAAGCACTTGAAGATGAAGATGATTTATACAAATAACATCTTTTAGTTAAAAGAACATTGTTTAAAATTATTATGTTATGACAGCATGATATTTGATTACTGTCATAACATAGGATAAACTGGAGAGAAATTATGAATATAACAGCAGGTGACGTAAAAGCACTTCGCGAAGCAACAGGTGCCGGAATGATGGAGTGTAAAAATGCACTCAAAGAATGTAACGGTGATGCTGATGCAGCTGCTAAACTTCTTAAGGAAAAAGGTCTTGCTGCGGTAGAAAAACGAGCAGGACGTTCTACAAAAGAAGGTAGAATATTAATTAGACAAGATGGAAACAAAGTTGGTATTATTGAAATTACATGTGAAACCGACTTCGTTGCAAAAAACCCTGATTTTACTGCTGTAGGCGAAAAAATCATGGATGAAGTTATTGCTAACAACATGAATGATGTTAACGATACTCTTTCAAATCTATTATTAGATTTGGCAACAAAAATTCGTGAAAACATGAGTGTTCGCCGTGTAGCATGTGTTGAACTTCCTGCAAATGCAGTAGTATCATCATATATTCACAGTGATGGAAAAACTGGTGTTGTAACAATTTTAACATCAGACCCTGACATGGGATCAAATGATGTTGTAAAACAATTTGCATATGATTGTTGTTTACACGTTGCTGCTTTTGTACCAGCATACATTAAGCAAGATGAAGTTGATGCAAAATACATTGCTGACCAAAAAGAAATTTTTACTGCTCAAGTTGCAGAACTTGATAAACCTGAAAATGTTAAAGCAGGAATTATTGAAGGTAAAATAAAAAAACATATGGCAGAAATCTGTTTCTTAGACCAACCTTTTGTTAAAGACGACAAAGTAAGTGTATCTAAGAAGATAGAAGAAATCGGCAAATCAGTTGGATCAAAACTTGATCTATACAAGGTAATTTGCTACCAACTAGGTATGTAATACTGTTGAATCTATGTTTTGATTATTCAAAACATAGATTCAATTACAACTCAAATGTAACACAAACTAAAGGAAAAACCTATGACTGATACAAATGAAGCAAGCATTGAAAGAATGTCTAAAAGCATAAACGCATTAAAAGATGATTTTAATTCTATCAGAACAGGTCGAGCTTCTGCGAGTCTTTTTGACAAAGTACGAGTTGAATACTACGGAGACTTAACACCTCTCAATCAAGTGGCTACAATATCAATTCCTGAAGCACGTTCTATACTAATACAACCCTTTGACAAAAATCTCATTGGAGAAATTGAAAAGGCTATTCAAAAATCGGAGCTTGGGCTAAACCCTTCTAATGATGGTAAAGTTTTAAGAATTACGATTCCACCTCTAACTGCGGATAGAAGAAAAGAATTAGTAAAACAAGCTAAAAATATGGCTGAATCTAGTCGCGTTGCAATTCGTAATATTAGACGAGACGGCAATGATGAACTAAAAAAAGCACAAAAAGACAGTAAAATTACAGAAGATGAATTGAAAACATCTGAAGATGCTCTACAAAAATCTACTGACAAATTTATTGCTGAAATAAATAAAATATTAGAAGAAAAAGAAAAAGAAATCATGGAAGGTTAATACCATCGATACACAACCAATAAGCCCTAGTCAAAACGAATCTCTTAGTATTCCTTCACACGTTGGAATAATTATGGATGGTAATGGTAGATGGGCTCAAGCTAGAAACCTACCACGCACAGCGGGGCACAAAGAAGGATTAAATGCTGCTCGTGAGATAATTAAACAGGCAGCAAAGCTTGGTGTATCATATTTAACCCTATATACCTTTTCCACTGAAAACTGGAAAAGAACACAAGAAGAGGTTGGGTTTTTAATGAACTTGTTAAAAACCCATCTTCGACGTGAATTTGAATTTTATAAAAAAGAAAAAGTGCGACTACACTGCATTGGAGACTTAGAGGGATTAAGTCCTGATGTAAAAAATGAATTGGAAAGTGTTATCAAAGACAGCGCACATTTTGATAGAATGAATTTAGTCTTAGCCATAAATTATGGTGGTAGAGATGAAATACTACGTGGAATTAAAAAAATGATTTTATCTGAAAGTGATTGTAAATCGATTACCGAAAAGACATTACAACACAATTTTGATATTCCTGATCTACCTCCAGTTGATCTTATTATTAGAACCGGCGGTGAAAAACGACTAAGTAACTTTTTACTTTGGCATGGTGCATACGCTGAACTTGAATTTTCAAACCTTTTTTGGCCAGATTATACACCGGAAAATTTTACAACGGATGTAACGAATTTTATTAAACGAAACAGACGTTACGGAGGACTGTAATGAGTCAACTCATAAAACGCTTATTGGTATTTTTCATTGGTACACCACTTGTTGTATCATTAGCTTTGTTTGATATACACTATCACTTACCTCTTTTATTGGTAATTGTTTTTGTTATCTACATGGCATCAAGAGAAATATACACATTACTTAATGCAAAACTACCTATGCAGCCACGTTGGCTTTTTATTTCACTTGTTATGTGCATTCCACTTATAACAACGTGCATAATACTTTTGCAATTATCAATAATCTACATATATTTCACTGTGGTAATTATGCTAATGATTAGCTTTATATATGAAATATTTTCACCTGATAATGAACAATCATTTGATAATGCCATGAACCGTCTATGCGCAACATCTTTTGGTATTATTTATGTTGGTTTATTTTCTACATATATTTCACAACTTACACTACTTCCAAATGCAACTATATTTATTTCAACCTTTTTATTAATGGTATTCGGATGTGATTCTTTAGCATGGTTTTTTGGAATGCTATTTGGAAGAGGAAACCGAGGTTTCATTAAAGCAAGTCCGAATAAAAGTTTAGCAGGTTTTTTAGGTGGCATTTTTGGATCGATTGCAACTGGTATAATTATGTATTATTTTCAACCAGAAGTGTTTTTATTCTCACCAATGATTGTGGCACTCGTTGGAATGTTGGTAGCAATGGCTTCAATAATTGGTGACCTAATCGAATCTGTATTAAAGCGTTCTTGTGCACATAAAGACTCAGATATAGGCGGTGTCGGCATACCAGGTCGTGGTGGATTTTTAGATTCAATAGATTCAATTCTATTTGCTGCACCAGTATTCTTTATTTTAGTAACGATTTTCTTTACATAAAAATTATGAAAAAGCGTGTCTTAGTTCTTGGTTGTACTGGCTCTATTGGTTCAAGCACCATATCAATTATTAGAGATTTTCCTCACCTATTTTCTGTATGTGGATTAACAGCTCATTCTAACAAAGCGTTACTAGAATCACTTGCCAAAGAATTTAATTGCAATTATGTACTCACATCTACTGAAAATAATTTAGAAAGCTTTATTAATTCGTGCAATGCTGACATATGCGTAAATGGCATTTCTGGCAGTGCAGGACTATACCCAACTGTGTTATGTTTAAAAGCAGGGATTGATGTTGCACTTGCGAATAAAGAGACGATTGTAATGGCTTCTGAAATAGTTATGTCTATTGCAAAAGAAAACAACTGTAAAATTATCCCTGTAGATTCAGAGCATTCAGCTATTTTTTCTTTAATTAATAAACATGGAAGAGAACATGTTTCAAAAATTATTTTAACAGCATCGGGAGGGCCATTTAAGAATTGTTCTCTACAAGATTTATATAGTGTTACACCCCAACAAGCATTAAAACATCCAACATGGGATATGGGAAAGAAAATTTCAATTGATAGTGCAACGCTAGCGAATAAGGGGCTAGAAGTTATTGAAGCATGCCGTCTTTTTAATGTTGAGACAGAGCACGTAGCAGTAACAATTCACCCTCAAAGTTTAGTACATTCACTGATAGAAACAATAGATGGTGATCTTTACGCACAAATTTCTACCCCAGATATGAGACGGCCTATACTTAGCGCATTAACTTACCCTACACCAATAGAAAATAGCTTAGAGAAATTTAGTTTTTCAAATAATATCGAGATGTCTTTTTCTCCTCCAAACAATGAATGTTTCCCGTTATTATCATTAGCATTTGAATCACAAAAGAAAAAAGGCTCTTATACAATTGCGTATAATGCAGCAAATGAAATTGCAGTTTCATTATTTTTAGAAGAAAAATTAACATTTATGGGTATTCCAGCATTGGTATCTTCTGTACTGGCATTAGACTGGTCAAAAGAGGTAAAAACAATTGATGAAGTATTAAATGTTGATGCAATCGTTAGAGATAAAACAATTGAAATATTTAAAGACAAAGACTTTGATAGTTTTAAGATTAAAAAGGATATAAAATGACAATCTTGTATGGCATCTTAGGGTTAGGAATAATTATTTTTATACATGAACTTGGTCACTTTATCGCTGCAAGATATTGTGGAGTTGAAGTTGAAACTTTTTCAATAGGAATGGGTCCAGTTTTACTACATAAAAAAATTGGAAAAACAGACTATAGACTTTCTCTCATTCCTCTCGGTGGATACTGTGGTATGAAGGGAGAAAAAATGTTTCAAGAAGCTATAGATAAAAAGCTTGAAGCAATCCCAAAAGAAAAGGATTCTTTCTATGGTGTTAGCCCAATACGCAGAATAATAATTGCATTCTCAGGTCCTGCATTTAATGTTATATTTGCTGTCGTTGCATTGACCATAATAGCAATGATTGGCTTTAACTATTATACTACACCTAGTAAGATTATACTAGCTACAGAGGTTTATAGTGATACCACTTCAATTGCAGCAGAATCTGGACTACTTACAGGTGATAAAATTGTAGAAATAAATGGAGAAACAGTTTCATACTTTTCAGATATTTCGGAAAAAGTATCACTTTCACCACAAGAAGAATTAACATTCACCGTTGAGCGAAACAATGAATTATTACAAATTAACATTATACCAGCACTAGATGAAAGCACTGGAGCTGGAAAAATCGGAGTAGTGAATTGGGTTGATCCTGTGATTGCAAGTGTTAGTGGCAACTCTCCTGCAAAAATAGCTTTGTTAGAACCAGGAGACATTATTACTGCAGTTGAAGACTACCCTGTTAATAATACCATGGATTTTTCAAAAATTATACAAAATAGAGATAGCGTAAGTATAGACTATAATAGAGATGGAAACATCTATACAACACTATTATCTATTCCTAAATCAGAACAGGGAAATACCGACTTAGCTTCGCTAGGAATAATGTGGAATATTATTGAAGTTAAAACGCAAACTTATAGTTTTTTTCCTGCCATCATTCAAGGAACAAAAGAAACGCTTGAATTAATTTCACTTACCTTAAAAAGTATTACGCTTTTATTTAGAGGCGTTGATGTTACAAAAGCTGTTTCAGGACCTATTGGCATTACTATGATGCTTGGAGAAACAACTAAGCAAAGTTTTGAAGCTGGGTTTTTAATTGGGGTAGTCAATGTATTAAACTTTCTTGCACTAATTAGTGTTTCTCTATTTATTATGAACTTATTACCTATTCCAATACTAGATGGAGGACTTATACTTTTTTCATTAATCGAATTCTTACGTGGGAAAGCTGTAAAGCCAACAATCTTATATAAGGTTCAGTTTATTGGATTAGGATTAATATTATTTTTATTTGTAATTGGGTTTATTGGTGATATAAACAAACTTATAACTGGCGGATTTTAATAATTAATGAGGTACTATGAATATAACAAAAAAAATTATTATAGTTGCAATGATAATAACCCTTGCATCTATTTCTGTTTACGCAAAAACACAAACATCAACACAGGGTCATGATGGAGCTATTACTGCAATAGCTGTAGCTAATAGTGGTGGGAAAAAAGTTGTTTATACTGGAAGTGATGATGGTTTTTTAATTCGATGGAATGAAAATGGACAAGGCGATCACTTTCAAATTTCTAACGACAGTATAAAGAAAATTGCAGTACATCCTAACGGCAATGAAATTGCGGTATACGAATCAGACGGATTAACAATAAACAGGCTTTCAGTTTGGAACTGGCAAACATTGACAAAAAAGTTTCCATCAAAGCGTCTAGATTCTACCATTACTTCCCTTTCATATACTTCAAGAGGCTCTCAAATTATGGTTGGCCAAGCCAATGTTATGGGTATCATTTTCATTGATAGTGCTCGAGGTACGGTGTTATCAAATAAGGTAAAGGAAACAGCTGGTACTGTAACATTTTCGCAAACAAGTTCAAGTGAAAATAGTAGTGTGATGTATTCTGCACTAGGATACCTTATATATACAAATTTACGTAATGGAACGAGAAAAGCTTCATTCAAAGTTGAAAATAATCTACAATCGCCTTTTATTTTTAACAGCGATGTACTTTTTGTTGGTATACAGAATGATGCAATTATTTTATATGACTCTACTTCTGGCGATGTTATGGCAACAATTAACGCACAGAATCCAATTATAACTACAGCAAGACAAGACAAAAACTTATATTATTTTGAAACAGATGGTAAAAACTCAACTCTAAAAATGATTGAAATTACAAATGGAATAATTAACCCTACTCCAATTATACTAAAGAAATTCACATTTCATTCATGGGATTCTCCAACTTCAGCAGTAAAAAGTGGTAATACAATCTATATTGGAATGAAGTCTGGAGAATTGTATTCAATTAGCGCTAATCCAGAGTCAACAGCAGTAATAGCGAATAAAATAACTGAAAAAGTATATGATAAGATATATGATATAAATGAATACTCAGGTGATTTTTACTTTTTATCAAAAGATTCAGTATTTAAGTCATCGTATAACTCTAAAAACACAACTGAAATTGCTGTGAATTCGGGTTATACTAATATGATTACATCTACTGATGTTTTATACCTTTGGTCAAAGTCAACTCGGAATGCTGTGAAAAAAATTAATTTACAAGATAACACAGAAACAATTTTATTTACTCCTTCGAATTCAATTGAAATGCTTAGATTACAGGAAAATAAACTAATTGTATTAGAAGGTAGCAGTAGAGTGTCAATGTATGACCTTGAAGCAAATCAATTAAGCACTATTTACACTGGGACAGGAATACAGGATGCTCTTTTGTACAAAGAAAATGTTTTTGTAGCAAAAACAGCAGCAAGTAACCCTCAGTCGTCTTTAATACAAGTAAATACTGTCACAAAAGAAACCATCCCTATTAATATAAAAGGTGAAGTAAGCTTTTCTTTAGCAGAAAATCAAAGTTCAAACGGTCCTTTTTATGGGGCAAGTATTGTTTCAGAAAACGGAACAACAACCACAAAGGTTTTTTCTTATAACCCTACGACAAAAGCTTATTCAATCATTTTATCACTTGGTGATGAAGACTCAGGTGCATTTACTTATTTGAAGAATGGCGTTCTATATACAAATATTGGTAGAACACAAGTGTATGCAGTAACTTTAAGTCAAAAGGAATTAACAAAAATGGATCAATCTGCATCGCTCCCATTAAAACTAGTCGGAGGCCGCACAACACTAGCGGTTCAAAATAAAGACGGTAGCATTTCATGGTTTAATGCACAAACAAAGAAGATATTGAAGAATTGGTATTTGTCAACTGATCATAAATGGATTGAACTATAAAAAAAATGACAGGCAGTAATATATTACATCGCCTGTCATTTTTTTATGTAAGATTAAATATTAGCGTGCCATATTTTCGAACTTAGCATATGCCGGAATAAAGGCTAAATCTACATTTCCAATTGGACCATTACGTTGCTTTGCAACTATGAGTTTAGATTCAATTGGAGCTGTAACATCTTCAACAGTACCTTGTCTTTCGCGATGTATGAACATTACAACATCAGCATCTTGCTCAATTGAGCCAGATTCTCTCAAATCAGCAA
>CAYJHL010000080.1:0-8065 GCA_964369585.1 uncultured Treponemataceae bacterium
GCTTCCAAACGTTCAGAGAATTTTGGATGCTGTAAATGTCGTATGGCTTTTTTTTCAATTTGTCTAATTCGTTCTTTTGTTAAATTAAAAACATCTCCAACTTCTTTTAATGACATTGTTTTCCCATCATTTAATCCAAAGCGGCAACGTAATACATCTGCTTCTTTTTCGCTTAACTCATCAAGCATACTACTAATATCTTGCTTCATAGTTGCATTAATAGCACTTTCCTCAGGTGAAACATAGTTTTCATCTTCAATAAAGTCTGCAATAGAAGTAACATCTGATGCTCCCGTTGTAGAATCTAACGAAACCATATCTTGTGCTATATTTAATATATCTCTCACATGTTCTGGCTTCATATGCAATATTTCTGCAACTTCTTTAATTTCTTCTTCATCAGTTTTGTTGCCAGTAATTAATTTACGTGTCTTTTCAATTTGCACAAGTTCATTTGCACGATTTAACGGAAGCCTAATTGCCCGTGACTTTTCACAAATTGATTTAAGTATTGCTTGTCTTATCCACCATACAGCATATGAAATAAAGTGATATCCCTTTGTTACATCAAACCTTTCTATTGCAGTCATGAGTCCTATATTACCTTCACTAATAAGGTCTACTAAATCTAAACCATGATTTTGGTATTTTTTTGCTACACTAACGACAAACCTAAGATTCGACTTCACTATTTTTTCCTTAGCTACTTTGTCACCATTTTTTGCTCTCGTTGCAAGCTCCACTTCTTCCTCGCGTGTTAAAAGTGGTAATTTATTTATATCTTTTAAATATAATGATAATACTTCATCGTTTGCTTTCATGTTTTATTGTCTCCTAATAAAAGTCTACACTAAACTACTCTACACAATATATATTGCAACAAGCGTGCCAACTTTTCAAAAATCATGAAAAATATATTTAAATCTTTATAATACAAAGAATTAAATATATTTTATCAGCAGAATCAAAAACTGTATATTATATGACCCAAGATAATTGTGACAAAATGACACAGTGTTTTTTCTCACTATCAAATATGTATCAAAATGACCCAATAGCAGCTAAAACAATCCCCATTGCTTCAAAATAAAAAATCGGCTACAATAGAAACATGGCATATATAATTTCATGGAATGTAAACGGTATTAGAGCCGTAGAAAAAAAAGATTTTATTACTTGGTTACAAGCAAGCAATGCTGATGTTGTATGTTTACAAGAAACTAAGGCAAACCCCACACAACTTTCAGAAAACCTATTAGGGCCTAGTGGTTACCATGCATATTGGGCATCGGCAAAAAAAGCTGGGTATTCAGGGGTTGCAATATATAGTAAAAAAGAAGCTGATCTTGTTACAACAATGGGAGTGGACGAATTTGACGATGAAGGAAGAGTACTTGTTGCACACTTTGGTTCAACTGCCGTTATAAGTGCATACTTTCCCAATAGTCAAGATGCAGGAGCAAGGCTTGATTACAAGATTCGCTTTTGCGATGCAATGCTTGTTATGTGCAATGACCTTGTTGCAAAGGGAAAAAACATTGTTCTTTGTGGAGACTATAATATTGCCCATAAGCCAATCGATCTTGCAAGGCCAAAACAAAACGAAGCAAACCCCGGATATTTACCTGAAGAGCGTGCATGGATGGATACCTTTACAAGCTCAGGATATGTTGATGTTTTTAGGCACTTTTGCAAGGATGAAAATCAGTATTCTTGGTGGAGTTATAGATTTAAAGCTCGGGAAAAAAATATTGGGTGGCGTATTGATTACGCATGCGTAAATGAAAATTTTATGAGCAAAGTTGAAGCTGCTACTATCTTACAAGATGTAATGGGTTCAGATCATTGTCCTGTAACAATCACAGTAGGTGAAACGCTATAATATGGCAAGAAAAAAAGTCCAAATAGCATTTGTAGCGCCCATTACAATTACATTATCTCTATTATGTGTACTTGTTTTTATACTAGAAAAAGTAAGTTTTCACGGAATACTTGACAATATTTTTACGGTAGGTGGAAATGCATCGAGTACACATCCATTTGATCGTGCCTCTTTTCAAAGTTACATAACAATATTTACACATATTTTCGGCCATACCACATGGGTTATGCTAGCACTTAATTGTAGTTACATACTATTACTAGGCCCACAAATTGAAGAAGCCTACGGCAAAGCTCTTTTACTACTAATGATTGCCATTACAGCTTTTGTCAATGGAATTGCAAGTACCCTTTTTGTAAGCAGCCATATGGCAGGAGCGCAAGGTATTGTAATACTCTTTATTATTGTTACAATTTTATCATATGCAAAAACAAAGGAAATTCCAATGACTATTGTCATTATGAGTGCAGTATATACTGTGACAGTAGTGTTAGACTCTTCTGTATCTGGCGTCCCAGAAAAAATTATCCCCTTCATTGGGGCACTGTGTGCAAGTATTTTTGGATTTATAGATTTTTTTGAACAAAGCAAACCTGTTCCGCGAAAAAAAAGAGTAATAAACCCAAAAACTAATTAAGAAATATCATCAATGGCATACACACCATTTTTATATTTATACAACCAGCGCTTCAAAGGCTCTAGCCAATAATCACTGTATTGCCCTTCAAGTAAAAGTTGCTCAAATAAAGTATGTAAGTGCTCGTTAATCTCTGCTTTTGCCAAGCTATCAATATTTGTTTGCTTTGCAAAAAGAGTATCAATAAAAAATATTGCATCTTCAATTGTAAACAAATGTGATATAGCATTAGTCATCATATATAAAGCAGCTGGAATACAGTTCACACTATGCTGTTTTACATATAACACTGTTTCTCCAATTTCAATAGCACCATCAAAGAGTTCTTGATTATATATTTCCTTTTCTTCTTTTGAAAAACCTTCTTTTTCAAACACATCTCGAAAAAATGAATATGTTAAAACAACAACTGCTATATGTAAGCTGGGAACACAAAGGTAATGGGGATCAACTCTCCTAATTATATCAAAATTTTTGTCTCGGTAATCACTGTTTGTGGGGCGTTTTGTAGTTGTCATTTTATACTTATAAAATGTAGAGGCTTGTAAATAAGTATCGCCTATTAGCTTAAAAAAGTTTACAACGTACGGTAAAGACCTGCGTTTCAATTTTTTTATAATCAATGCAAGAGGCCTTGCCCAAAAATAGATAAAATCTAAATACACAGGGGCTAACTCAGGAACAAAGGGTACATCATCATCAAGCACATGATCTACATTGATAATCTCGATTTTACGCCATCCCCATTTAACAGTAAATTGCAATAAAAAAAAGTCAAGAAGTGCGATACGTAAAAAGCGCATAAGAGCCCAAAATGTTTTCCAGTGAGTTAAAACAAATGCATACGATCGAACAACAGATAAATCTGCTATGCGCTCTTTTTTAGATGTATTTTTAACAGTTTCTACAATCATCTTCTCTCCAACATCCTTAATGCCCTGAATATATTTCTTGCATTTAGTGATTATACCATACAGGAATTATATATTCAATCAAGAGCTCTTAGTATCTAAAAGCATTTCGATTTCATCAACGAGCTTTGAAAAAATAGTCACAGCTTCTTGTATACTGTCAGATTTTTCCATATCAACACCCGCTACTTTTAGAGCTTCAATTGGATAACGCGAGCCTCCAGATTGTAAAAATGCAAAATAGTTTTCTGTGTCTTCCTTTGTACCTGTAGTAACTTTTTTAGCTAGTGCAAGAGCGGCAGAAACACCTGTAGCATATTTGTACACATAAAATGCATTATAAAAATGCGGGATTCGCAAGCATTCTAAGTCGCTATTTTCTTCAAACACCATTTCGCTTCCGAAATACGCTTCCAAAAGCTCGCGGTATATTTTTCGACATACATCAACTGATAACGGAGTACCACTTTCTACAAGTTCATGGGTTTTCTTTTCATACTCGGCAAACATCGTTTGTCGATATAAGGTTGCTAGAATATCACCAGCTCTAATGCATAGAAGATATGCTTTTTCATTGCTATTAGTAGTATTTTTGAGCATATATTCAAATAACAGTTGCTCATTAAAAGTTGACGCTACCTCTGCTTCAAAAATAGTATAACTATAATGCATAAATGGATTTGATTTTGCCGCATACCAAGAATGCATTGAATGTCCGCCTTCATGCGCAAGAGTAAATACATCTCGAATAACATCTTCTTTATAGTTCATTAATATATATGGATAGCCCTCGTACCCACCAGAAGAAAAGGCGCCACTTCTCTTTCCTTTGTTTTCATAACGATCAACCCATCCATTTAGTAGACCATTTCGTAAAGTAGATGTATATTCTTCACCAAGTGGAGAAAGAGCTTCTGTTATCATATCAACAGCTTTGTTATAGGGAGTTACAAATTTCACATCCTTTGTTAAAGGCATGTATACATCATAATGCCTAAGTTCATCTAAGCCCAGCACCCTTTTTACTAATGAATAATATTTATGAAGAGGCTCTAAATTAGATCGAATTGTGCTCACGAGATTTTCATAAACAGAAACAGGTACATTATCTGGATAAAGAGCCTTTTCTATTGAAGAATTATATCCACGTGCTCTTGCTCTATACACATCTTGGTTAACACTTCCGGTATAAAGCGTTGTTATAGTATTCTTATGGTTATCAAATGCTGAGTACAATTGATTATAAGCAGTTCTTCTCACATCTCTATCTGGGTTAATTAAAAAAGAAGAATATGTTGTTTGGCTTAAAGGCTTTTCTCCTTCACTTGTATTAATAGTACCAAAATCAATGTCAACATTAGTAAGCATTGAAAAAGCTTTAGATGCGGTTTGCATACTTTCTTGTTGCAAAGCAAAAAGCCTTTCTTCTTTTTCACTTAGTATATAGGGGCTCATTCGAATAAGCTTTTGTAAGAATATTTTATAGGGCTCAAAATCATCTTGCAAAAGTACTTTTTCAATTACGCTGCTATCAATTAATTGAATTTCTGGCACAAGAAAACTTGTTTTAGCTTCTGCGCTACTCACAATCATCATATAACGCCCCATTTTATCTTGTGCTATGCTATCAGATGCATCTTGTGCCGTTAACAGAAAAGCATAATTCCCAAGTTTTTCACTAGTAATTTCCATTTTTTCATTAATTTGTAAAACAATTAAAAGTTTATCAGGGTTTGAAAGTGAACCTTTATACGTAAGAATTTCTTCTGCTAAAGGAGTAATTTCTTTTAGACTTTTTTCCCAGTCATCATCAGTCCTAAACAGAGTTGTTAAGTCCCAACAATCATCTTTTTTTACATTTTTTCGTATTGGAATTGTTTGTTCATTCATAATTTTACTATAGCACATTGCAGTTTTTTTATCTATGTGATACAGTAAAATTATGGGAACTTTGTCAAAGTATCAAATAGCACGCGGGCGCAAACTTTACGGAATATTTACAGCATTTAACTCTATTTCTTTTGCATTAGTAACGGGTAATGTTTTGTCAATTTATGCTATGTATTTACAAGCCAGCGCACTTGTAATTGGTTTAATAAATGCCTTTAACTTTTTATCATTTTTTGCAATACCACTAGGTCGCTATTTAGCAAAAAAACAGTCCATAATGAAAGTCTATGCACGAGCATGGCTTGCGCGTATTTTATCTGTTACATTAATGCTTGCAATTCCCTTTTTAGTGTCATCAGGTGTCCCTGAAATGGGTATTTTTTGTATTCTTCTTAGTAATTTTTGTTTTAATTTCTTTAGAGGGATTGGGACTATAGCAAACAATCCTGTGATTAGTGACCTTGCACCAGGAAAAGACCGTGGAAGCTTTATGGTCTTTTTATCATTAATTTGGAACACTTTTGCATTATTAACAACACTTATTCTCGCTTTTTTTCTTCAGTTTGGAGATTCTCTTGTTATATTAAATGCTGCAGTAACGGTGGGCATTGTATCTGGAATAATTTCTGCATTTATTCTATTTAGAATGCCTTCTAGCGACACAGAAAGAAAAACAGAACCTACAAATTTTACCAAGAATTTTTTAACCGCAATGCATGACAGAAGTTTTAGGTTATTTTTAATTGCATTTATGATTATTGGCTTTGGTGTGGGAATGGCGCGTCCATTTATAATTGTATATGCAAGAGATGTATATACACAGCCCGACAGTTTAATTACCTTTATTACCTTTTTTAGTAGTTTAGGAGCTTTATGCATGGGGCTAGTAACTCGCCTATTTATAGACAAAATTGGTGCAAAACCTATGTACTTACTTTTTACAGCATTAACTATTTTAAGCTTAATACCTGCTGTAATTTCCCCGACATTAGAAAATAGTATAGTTATTTTTGTGTACCTATGTCTTATTGCATTTGTTTCTAACCTAGGCTTTTCAGGTGAAGAAAATGCAGGGCAAACATATTTTTTTGGAATTATCCCAAAAGAAGCTGTTCTCGATTTAAGTATTGTATATTTTCTCGTGTCTGGTATGGCAGGCGCAAGCGGTTCTCTAGTAGCAGGTGTTATGCTCGACTCTTTCACGCAATCAGGTTTATCGGTTACTGCAGCCTATAGGTTATTTTTTGGAATACAAATTATCATTATTGGCATATCATTTTTTATACAGATGAAGCTAAAGGCGTTGGATAGTTATTCATTAAAAGAAGCCCTCCCAATGTTTTTTTCTATGCGTGATATAAGAGGATTAAGCCTTTTATACAAACTGGATAGAAGTAAAACCGTTAGAGAAAAAACTGAACTACTAACAGAACTTAGACTTTCAAATACTAGCGCAGCCACAACGAATCTATTAGAACACTTATCATCGCCGAGCTTTGCAGTACGCTCAGAGGCAATTGCAGGAATGGAAAGCCTTCCCAAACTTAATGCACAAACAATTGATATATTAATTAATGAGCTTGACAAGGGCTTATTTACAACAGCTTATCGAGCCGCACGTATTTTAGGAAATTTTAAAGTAAAGCAAGCTGTTCCTAATTTACTAAAATGTATTCATAGCGAAGATTACATATTAGCGGGAGAATCAATGGTTGCTTTAGCAAGAATAGGCGATGAAGGGGCTCAAACTAAAATTTCTAATGTACTAGAAACAACAAAAAATACGCATATTTCATTATGGGGAGTGCGTGCAATGGAAATGTATGCAAATGCAACAAGTATTCCCATTTTACAGAATGTTTTAAGGTTAAATCATGAAAGCAATGCTATTGAAAATGAAGTGATGCTTGCATTTGCCTCTATTATGGGAATAGATAAAATATTTTTCCCTGCCTTTTCACAATATGTAGATAATAGTGAAGCTGCGGAGGAAATTTTACAAACACTTTTTGATGAAATAACTTCAAAGAAAAAACTAAAAGGGCAAAGTATGCCTCCCCTTATTTTAGCCTTTTTACATGATGACATGAACCGAGATGAATTTTCTCAAAGCATTGCAACATATGCAAAAAAATCAACTGGTATGGTTGTGAAGATGCTTTTAAGTAGTCTTATAGATACCGATTTACCAAAACTCGAATCATTTCGGTTTTTTATCTGCTTTTGGTCATTAATGATTTTTTCAGATCCAAAGCTATTAAATAGATAATATTACTGTGTTACCTTCCAACGAAGGCGGAATCGGCCATCTGTAAAGTCATGGCTAATAATACTAAAAGAACCTATTTCACTCGTATTAGAAACATGAGAACCAATGCATGCACAAGAGTCATAGTCTCCAACGTCAATAATACGCAGTGTGTTCCCCGCATTTTCTGGAAGTTTTGAAAGGTCAACAATAACAGAAGCTTCTTCTCTTGTTAAGAATCGCTCTGTTACATCTAGATTTTGAGAAATTACATCATTAACAGTGTTACTAATTTCTATTATTTGTTCACTTGAAGGTTCTTTGTCGAGGCGATAATCACATTTTGATTTTTTTGCTTCGACATGTGCATTAAAAGAGCGTGGACAATTAAACATTCTAATCATAGTTTGATTTAAGATATGTTCTGCAGTATGCATTGGCTCACAATAATCTTTTTTTGCGCTATTTTCTGTTTTATTCTGCATTTTGATTTTGTA
>CAYJHL010000081.1:0-8013 GCA_964369585.1 uncultured Treponemataceae bacterium
CTGAATAGATTTCCCGAACAGATGCTTAATGTCAATTGTGTTATTAGAAAAGTAGAACTCTTTTTAATGGGCTTATTATTACATAGATGAATAAAATTGTCAATCTAACATTTTTTTTATTTTTCTTTTCTGTTGTAGAGTTTTTGTAGTTTAATAGTGTGCTTGACATGCCAGTTAATTTTATGCAATATAGTTACATTATTAAGAGGGTCGATATGGAAAACAAATCAATAAACTATGCAAAAAATTTTAAAGAACAACTCAGTGTTCGCGCAATTGTAATTGGAGTTCTAGGTTCCGTTATTGTAACCTGTGCATCTCTTTTTGTAGCTTTAAAAGCTTCTTCCTTACCATTTCCAATAATGTTTGTAGCTCTTTTATCTATGTTCGTACTAAAATCATTAGGAAAAACTAATATCAACGAAATAAATGTAACTCATACCGCTATGTCAGCAGGCTCAATGGTTGCTGGTGGCGTAGCATTTACTATTCCTGCTATTTACATGTTGTTTCCGAATGAAGAAATAAGTTTTTTAAAACTCTTAATAATAATTATTAGTGGAACACTTCTTGGTTTAATTTTTACAAGCCTTATGCGTAAACAGTTTATAGAACATGCGAATCTTCCTTATGCGATGGGGCAGGCTGCAGCAGAAACGCTCATAGTTGGAGACTCAGGGGGCAAAAAAGCTAGCCTTCTTTTTACATCTTTTGGATTAGCTGCAGTTTTTACCGTTATAAGAGATTGGTTTACAAAAATTCCTTCACTCATTTGGTTTCAAAATATGATGAGGCATGGATCCCTTGGAGGACTTTGGTTATCCCCAATGCTTATTTCTGTCGGCTACCTTGTAGGCCCTGTTTTTATAGGTGTATGGTTTTTAGGAGCTATTATTGGAGATGTTGGGATCGTCATATTAGGGCAACAGCTTTCTATTTTTGATGTACAAGAAGCAACAGATTTTAAAAGTAGTTTAGGGCTTGGCTTAATGGTTGGTACTGGAGTTGGTATATTTATTAAAAATATATTTCCGAATCTCAAATCAATGGTAACATCTATGAAATTTTCAAAAAAAGTAGACTCTCGAAATGAGTCAATCGTGCAACTGCGTTGGGTGCCGTTTGCTGTTGTATTAATTACTTTTTTATTTGTGACTATTCTTAAAATTCCTCTTATTGCATCAATAATTACAATTTTGGGAATATGGCTTGTAACTGCTATGTCATGTCAGACAGTTGGTATGTCTGCTATAAATCCAATGGAAGTGTTCGGAATTGTAGTACTCCTTATTGCACGCCTTGTTTCTCCAACAACAACCGAAGTTTCGGGAATATTTATTGCTGCTATTGTTGCGACAGCATGCGGTTTAGTAGGGGATGTAATGAATGACTTTAAGGCGGGGCATGTACTCAAAACCGATCCAAAAGCACAATGGACAGCAGAACTTATTGGTGGGCTTGTTGGCGCAGTAGTATCTGCGATAGTAGTTTTAGCAATTGTTACAGCCTATGGCAGCGAGGCATTTGGAAATCCAAAGTTATTTCCTGCGGCGCAAGCTTCAGCAGTTGCTGCCATGGCTGGAGGAATACAAAATACCGAAATTTTCTTTACGGGATTAGGTATTGCAACTATTCTATATGTGCTAGGATTCTACCCAGTAATGACATTAGGGTTGGGTGTATACCTACCTTTTTATCTTTCATTTACAGCTGCGATCGGAGCACTAATCAGATTTTTATTAGATAAGCTTTGTCCACAATTTGAAAAAAAGGGAAAAGGTACCGTTATTGCTGCAGGTCTTCTAGGTGGAGAAGCGGTAGTAGGTGTTATAATTGCAATTATTCTTGCATTGCAATTTGTGCTATAAGACATTAAACTTACAATTAATACTTGAATATCATTCAAAAAAGCGATATAATGTATAATATTGTTTTATTTGTAAATAACTAAAAAAATAACATTGAGCAATGATATTGGCGCATCAAGCAGGAGCTCTAAATATGAACAAAAAGATAGGGTTATTTTTATCAAGTCTTTTAATAATTGTAATTTTTTCAAATAGTTTCGCTTTCGCTGAAGAGAATCAAGTAATTACAATTGGTTACTCTGAAAGCATTAGGACAATGGTATCAGATATTAATAGCTTCAATAATAAAGGTTATGGTTACGATATTTTTAAAAAAATTGAAGAAGTTAGTGACTTGCGCTTTGAATTTATTCCAATCGATGGCAGCTTAATCGATGCTGTTAGAGATGGTATTGTAGATATTTCCGGCTTTAGTATAAAAACTCCTACTAGAGAGAATGAAGTACTTTTTTCAAATTTAAGTTACAGTAAAACATCTGCAGCCTTAGCAACAAAAAAATCAGGTATATATTACAATGATGCACAAGCTATAAATGGAAAAACGGTCGCTACATATCCTGATAATTTCGCGCAATCATATCTTGATAGATATTGTAAGTTCTATAATATTTCCGTAGAATACGTATATGGAACTGTAGAAAATTACATGGAATTAGATACGGACTATTATATAACATATTCACAACACGAAAGAGCCATTGACAAGAATAATGTTTTAAATTTAGGTGTTTATAATATTTACCTAACCGCAAGTTACGAAAATGAAGCACTTTTGAGAAAACTGGATACCATTTTTTATGATGTTGTTGCGACTGAAGGAAACTTTTTTCTAGAATTAGAAGAAAAATATCTTGCTAGTAACATAGAACTTAATCACCGCTCCTTAAGTGCCAGCGAAGTTAAAACTCTTCAGCAACGACCGTTAGAAGTAGGATTTATTGCTGATTATGCTCCTATATCCTTTCTCAGTGAAGAAGGCATTCCTTCTGGAGCAATGATAGAAACATTAAATTTATTTGCAAAGCGATATGGTTTTGAAGTTAACTATCATCCATATAGTTTGACAGATGAACAAATTGACCATGATTACTATGACATACTTGTTACCTTGTACGGAGATGGTAAACATGATTTGCAGTATTATACAGCAACAGAACCATATTATGTAATTCCTATGTATGCTCAGGTACATTCAGATATTTATAATACTAGTATTACAACACGTGAGCTCATTGAACGCTCTCCAAGAATAGGAATGTTGCAATACCATTCAATAGATTATGATTTATTTTTAAATAGCTTTCCATCGACTGAAATCACATTTTACAAGGATTGGCATGAATTACTTGATGCCTTTGCTTCTCAAAACATTGATGTTCTTATTTCAACAGAAAGTTCAACTTCATATGCAGAATTATATCTAGGAGATACTAATAGGGTCACAGTACATACTGACTTAGATGTTCCTATGCAGTTTTATATTTCAAATGAAATTGCGGATGAATATGTACGGGTTTTTAATGTGATGCTTGATAATGTGAGTGAAAATGAATATAGCGGTATTCTTAAAAATAATGCAAATGATTTCATCCCAAAGACCACACTAAAAGATTTTGTTATTGAAAATATACTCTTCTTTATTGCTATCATAGTTTTCATAGTAGTTCTATTTATACTATTTGCGTACCAACAGCATATGAAGCGAAAAATGAGGGTAGCTCAAGCATATAATACAGACTTGTTAACAGGGTTAATAGCCTTACATAAGTTTACCGAGGTCTTTGATTCAACTTTAAAAAATGCAAACGCTGGTGAGTACGAGCTTATTTCTTTTGATATTGACATGTTTAAAACAATAAACACACATTATAGCAATGAAAGAGGCACAAATGTAATTCTCGCTGTTTCTAATGGATTAAAAAAAGCCTTTAAAACGACAGACGCTGTAATTACACGCCGCACCGCGGATCAATTTATTATTCTAAGAAAAATAAATGAAGGTGGAGAAATTCAACATATTTATGATAAATTCATATTACCTAGTATTCGTGCAAGTATAGGTGAAAAATATAATATAGCTATGTCTTTTGGTAGCGTTATTGTAGATAACTGTAAAGAAAAATCATCAGCTATAATAGGACATGCAGACTCAGCGAGACTTTTAGGGAAAAATCGTCATGCTACAACATATATTACTTTTGATGAAAAAATGAAAAAAGTATATGAAAATAAAATAAATATAACTTTCCGTATGGAAGCAGCACTAAACAATAAGGAATTTGTTGTTGTATATCAACCTAAAATAAACTTTAATACGTTAAAAGTAGGTGGAGCAGAGGCCTTAGTTCGATGGAGGCCAAGAGGAGAAAATCAAATTTTTCCTGATGCTTTTATTCCGGTTTTTGAGGAAAATGGCTTTATTTTTTACTTAGATATGTTTGTTTTAGAGGAAGTTTGCACATTTATTAATAATTCCGCATCTGAGGTAGTATGCCCTAGCGTATCCGTGAATTTATCTACTTATACAATCCTATCAGAAAAAGCTTTACCTACAATTTATTCAATTATTTCGAAATACAACATAGATCCTTCAAAAATAGAATTTGAAATTACGGAAAGTGCAATAGCATTTGATGAAACAAAACTTCTTGCTAATGTAAAATTATTAAAAGAAAAAGGATTTAACATAGCAATTGATGACTTTGGCGCAGGTGTTTCATCTCTAAATAGGCTTAGTACTATATCTGCAGATATTTTAAAACTTGATAAAGCTTTCTTTTCACTCACAAACACTGCAGGTGTAAAAAGTAATATTATTATTTCAGACGTTATTACAATGGCAAAACACTTGAATATGCTTGTTGTTGCTGAAGGTGTTGAAACGCTAGACCAAGCAATTTGGTTAAAAGGCATAAATTGTGATTATGCACAGGAATACTATTTTGAGCGACCTATGGAAAGGGATGATTTCATTTCTCTTCTAAGTGCCAATAAAGAATACGAATTAGAGTATTAGTTATCTATTTGTATCAGCAGAAAACAACCAAAAAAACTCTCCATCATCGAGGAAACGATTAAATACGTTTAATAATGCTTCATGATCTGCAGTTTCGACTACTCCATAAAGCTCTAAGTAACGTGATGGGTTATTTGACTCGAGAATACCTTGTTGTATGAGGTGACCTCTATCACTTAACGTTTGCATATCTCTTGAAATTATTCTTGTATATCTACTCTTTATGGTTACAAGCAATTTTTGATTATCTTTTTGACTTAGTTCATTTACAATCGCTTCAAAAGTGTTTTCTATAAGGTTTTTTAATGATACCCTTGATTTCACTTTTGAAAAACGTAAGCTGGAAACTGGATACGTACCTTTTCCTGGCACAACGCTTACACTTAATGCTGATGGATTTTTTTTACTTTGAAAGTCATTTGTTACTCTATCAGCAACTTCATAGAGTAATGCATTAAAAAGTGCTTGCTCTTTGTAATCAAAACTTGGAACTTCAAAGTACAGTTGTGCTGGGTCTGAAAAATCTGTAGTTGGAATTAGCTTTGTTGGCCTATCACCTGCTAAACTTGCAGGAACATCAGTTAGAAAAGTATGCCGAAGTCGAACAATTTGCTCAAAAGGTGAAAAAATTGGTTTTTGTTCTTCTACTAGTGATACTCTGTATTCCTTTTCGATCGGATAAAATCCTTCCTTGCCAAAATATTTTTCTGCATCTGCCTCAAGAGTATTCGAAATATTACCTGTAATAACCAAAGATATCCGGTTTGGGTCGTAAATCAACTCTGTTGCAAGCTTTATATCTTTGAAGTCAGCTTGCAAAAGTAGTTCTGTATTAGCATTAAAAAGACCTTCAGCTTCGGTACCACCATAAAGCGTTTCCATTGCTGCAGCATATAATTGATATTCAAGGCTTCCACTTTCAAGCCGCCAGTTATATGCACTTGAAATAAAAAGCTCATCTGCATTTGCAATGCTTATCGACGATTCTCTAATTGTATTGGAAACAATCCTCATTATAGATGGTAAGTCTTCACTTAAACATACAACATTGATATAAGAGGAATATATATCAGTATTATTGTCAATTATGGGAACCGTTTTTATTTCACCTAAAAAATAAGAATCTGATAATTTTCTGTCAATAACATTCTTTAGGTTTATAATAGCAATGTCTTCTGTTCCTCGTTTTAGTTTGCCGTGAATTATACTACCACCCTCAATTGTAACTAAGAGAGACGACCAAGGAGTTGAAGGAATATGTTGAGTAACAACAGGAATTCCTGACGTAAGGGTATACTCTTTCATAAGAGATTTTGTGAAATTAGAATATTCGAGTATCGCACCCTCTGGTAATACCGGTTCAATTTGCATGACATTGTTGGAGTGATTCTCTGCAGTTGTATACCAAAAAGCACTATTCTTTGTTATCTCTTCATAACCGAATGATCTAAAACGTTCTTGATTTTTCGCATATATGTCAGTGTGTACCAATACAAAAATCCATGGTTTGTTATAGCTTTGTTTAACTTCATCAAGAGTAACATTTTGAACTGCTTCAGGCCATTCAAAAAAGTATTCAATACCTCCATAAGCCCAGTTTGCAGCAACAGCTTCAATAAAGTTTGCACTTGTTGTATATGCATCATTTCTAAACAGTGTTGCACGATTTTTTGCTTCTTGCAAGTCTCTTTCATTAAATAGTTGAGCGGTACTCTTTACTATGTTTGCAAATCCTGGTACCATTAAAGAAATATCTGTATCATCATTTAAACTTTGCGCATCAAAAAGTGTTTGAATTATAATTCTAGAGTCGCTTGCGTCTGCAATAAAGGAAGTATCCGTATTTGTCATACCAGCTTCTAATAGTTTTTTTTGCATAATTTCTGCAGCAGTCCATGATGTTGCAGAAAAGGTATTACTTGCTCCTAAGCCTTGAGAAGTATACTGAATAACTGATTGTATATAATCTTTAGAAAAATCACTTGAAACTAATACATAAAGTTGTTGATTTTTTTCGTCTTGATTATACACAGCACTTTTTGATTTTTGTGCAATACTATCATTTCCAATTGAATATGAGCTTTCCCAGCTTGATAAATACTTAGAAACTATAGACAGTATAGTACTCGATGTAAGTGGTCCCGTAATGAAAAGAGCACTTTGATCTGGAACATACCATGTATCAGTTATAACTGCAAGTTGGTAACGTATTTCTTCAAGTGAGTACGAATTAAATAGAGCAGGGTATACCCCAGAGTCTTTTGTCCATGGAGCTTCTGAAAATATTTTAGCATCTACACTTGCATTAATAAAGCCTGGAATACTTGAAGCCCACGTACTTACTTCCTGCTTTAATAGATTATATTCCGCTTGTATATCTGCATCCTTAAAACGTGTGTTTTGTAAGTCATTAGAAAATAAACTCATTCCTGTATCAAACTGAGAAGCTGGCAAGACAAAACTATAACGTGACTGTGAAAACCCATTTTGAGCAGTATATTCTCCTGCTCCTATCATCTCATAAGAGACTTTTCCTGTTACAGCATTCTTCCAGAAAAGGCGGGAATAAAGTTCAAAGAAACCAGTAGTTTGCTCAGACTGTCTTCCAGTACCTGCTTTTGAAATATACTCAATAGACATAGAAGGCACAGTAAAGTCTTCTTGCACATATAACTCTAGGCCATTCTCTAATTTGTATGAGTAGAATCCAGAAGGAGTTGTGTGTGAAAAAATATTAAAATGTAAAAAGATGTAAATAGTACAAACAATCAATTTTTTTATCATAATAAAAGTATACTTGAAATGTTTTAATTTTTCAAGATTGCTTTTTAAGCAAAAAAACATTAAAAATCATAACTGGCCTCTTGACACTTTTTTTTATATTTGATATAGTAATTACATTACTAGCGGATGTCATATAACGGCTATTATCTCAGCCTTCCAAGCTGATGACGTGGGTTCGACTCCCATCATCCGCTCTTTTTTTTTCGAGAACTAAATCGGTTCTCGTTTTTTTTGAAAAAAGAAAAGAGTTATCTTGACGAAATTTCTAATTTCTGATAGAATACAAACACTATGGCGATATAGCTCAGTTGGCAGAGCAAACGGCTCATATCCGTTAGGTCATTG
>CAYJHL010000082.1:0-7982 GCA_964369585.1 uncultured Treponemataceae bacterium
AGCATTTCCAACTGCTACAAAGAATTTATAAAGAGCAAGAACAACGCCACCTGTTAAATGGCCAATGTCGGTTATATTCATTACGTGATTTATATCATATCCTAAAAAACGTAGCACTCTATCTAATGTATCTAAAAAAACGTACGCACGAAGATTTCCAATGTGGGCATAGTTGTATACCGTTGGGCCACAACCATAAAAACTGCACTTACCTTCTTGTATGGGGATAAATTCTTCTCTTTTTCTTCCAAAGGTATTGTAAAGTTGTAATGGCACGGAACCCTCCTGTTTTTATGTAAATATGCTTTATATTTTCTTTCACTTATAGTATACTAAAATTACTATGATAAATCTACAGAATATAGTAAAAAACATTAAGAAATTGCAAAATTTTCAAGGAGAATGTATTTTCTCTGAATCAATGAAAAAGCATACAACATTCAAAGTGGGTGGTAATGCCCAAGTTTTTGCTACACCAGAAAACGAGAATAGTTTACGAATTTTAGTGCAAGAATTAATAGACCAAAAAGTTAATTATTTTATACTTGGAGGAGGTTCGAATATTGTTGTGAGTGACTCAGGGATTGAAGGTTTTGTTATTTCTACTGAAAAACTTAATACTATTTCCTTGGTAACATGCAATGATGGATCACTTCAAGTTCGTTGTGAATCAGGATGTACTATAGAGGCCCTCACAGAATTTTGCATAGAGAATGCATTAACAGGATTAGAGTCTTTCGCAGGGCTTCCCGGAACAGTAGGCGGAGCCTTATACATGAATGCCCGTTGCTATGATTTTTCCATTAGTGATGTTTTAGCCAGTGCGACGTATACATATGAAGACTCATTGTCTACGATTACAACGTATACAATGAACAAAGAAGATTGGGATTATAAAAAATCGCCCTTTCAACAACAAAATCCTTTAACAATTATTTTATCTGCAGATTTTAACGTAACGAAAGGAAATAAAAATTCAATACAGGATAAATGCTCATATTATATCAGTGATAGAAAAGAAAAAGGGCATTTTACCTACCCTTGCGCAGGAAGCGTATTTAAAAATAATCGCGATTTTGGAAAAGCTTCTGGACAAATTATCGATTCCGTTGGCTTAAAGGGGTTTACCATTGGAAATGCGCAAGTTGCACCTTGGCATGGAAATTTAATTATAAATTTAGGCTCTGCATCTGCCGATACTATAAAAGAGCTTGTTACCCATGTTCAAAAGCGTGTACAACAAGAAACTGGGAAAAAATTAGAATGTGAAATTTTATTTGTCGGAAAGTTTTATAAATAGTATTAAGCTTTGTTGACAGGATGGCCGTTCTCTTTTATACTGTTTATAGGATTTAAAAAGGACTCTAGGGTGTTACAGTTATCGTTTGTTAATTTTAGAAAAGACTCATATATTTTTGTTGAAGGAAATTCCAACAACGATCGTTTTTACATTATTCAAAGTGGAACGGTACGAACATCATCTTCATCTGGGGAAACTGCAATTACTTATGGGCCCGGAGACTTCGTTGGGGTAATTCCCTGTATGGCCTCACACAGCCAAATTGAAACAGCTATAGCAGTTACAGACATTGCAGCTATTTCGGTAAAAAAAGAACAGTATCCCTACCTTATTGCAAAGAATACGCCAGTTGCTATGAAAATTATTCGCACCTTTGCAACACAGATGCGCTCTGTTAATGAATTATTAACGCAGCTCACCTTAAAAGATGCACTTGTAGCATCACCAGATCAAATGTATTCAATTGCTGCATTTTATGAACAAATGGGAAAAAATAACTTAGCAGTATATGGCTATTACCAATACATGAAAGAATGTCCAAATGGTGCAAATGTTGAAAAAGCAAAAAAACGTTTTGTAACATTAAAGGCTCGCTCTCAAGCAGTGTATTTTGAGTCTTCATCAGAAACAATCCGCATATACCCAAAAGACACGATGATTTTTTCAGAGTGTCAATCTGGTAACGATATGTATATTATACAATCTGGGCAAGTAAAAATTACAAAGGTTGTTAATGAAAACGAAGTTATATTAGCAGTACTCCAAAAGGGTGAGTTCTTTGGAGAGATGGCATTATTGGAAAATAAGCCTCGCTCAGCAAGTGCAATAGCTCATGAAGACTGTACCCTTATGGTGCTTAACCGTAGCAACTTTGTGCAAATGGTTGCAACACAACCACAACTAATAGCGCGTCTTACTACAACTCTAGCAGAGCGTCTTTGGTCAATGTCTAGACAATTGACTAATAGTCGTTTACGCGACCCTCAATTCCGCTTACTTGATATGCTTGCACTCCAATTAGAAAAGAATCGAGTTCCTACAGGAACAGGTACAAGTTATCAATTTGATTTAACCCTATACGATTTAGCAAACATGTGTGGTATTCCAAAAGAACAACAAGCAATAGTTTTGGGCCAATTTATTAAAAATGCACAAATTAAGTTAAAAAATAATAAAATTTATGTTTCAGACTGTCAGAGCTTAGTTAAAGACTCAGAGTTTTATAGGAAGCAAAAACACTAGAGATAATTATTAATTAACAATGAATAATTAATAATGTTTAGCGGTCTACATTGTAAAAACAATCGAAATTACCACTAGTCTTTTTAAACTTGGAATACTATTCTTAGAGTTAAGAGCATAAATATTAATTATTACCTATTAATTATTAATTACCACCTTCCGATATTTAATATATGAAAAAGTTTTTTATTTTTGTGTTAAGCTCTGCCTTTTTGTGCTTTTCTCTGTACAGTCAAGAATCAATTCCCAATGGATATAGAGAAATACGACTTGGCATGAATATAGACGATGTAAAAGAAGCATTACAAGCTGACTATATTTTCAATTACCGAGGCGAAAGAGATGTATCATTTTTACCAGCCGATAGTCAAACATTAATTGAAACCTCAAGTGAAACATGGTTAGAGCGATGTTGGTTTCAATTTTATGAAGACAAACTTTACACCATTATAATTAACTTTAACCCCGAAAAAATTGATTACTTTTCTGTATACAATGAACTTTTAGGAAAATATGGCGAGCATAATTCTTTATCACCTGAAAGGGTTGTATGGGAGAATAGTACTGTTACTATGAGTTTAGAACGCCCTGTGAGTGTCAAATACATTGATACCAACGTATTTGAGTCAATAAGGGAAAAAGCTCAAATTGAACAAACAATTATGGAAGATTTACGAGAAGATATTCTAGGGGACTTATAATTAATGAAAAAATATATTTCAATTTTATGTATTCTAACAGGACTAGCAACCATATCCTGTGCAAATGAAGGCTTAGAAAAAAAGATGCTAACTATTACTAAAACTGACGGAACAACCATCATTCTTGATACAGAAATTGCACGAACAGAAGAAGAAAAAAACTTTGGTTATATGGAAAGGGAAAACATTCCAGATGGTACTGGTATGCTTTTTGTGTTTGACCGTGACCAAATTATGAACTTTTGGATGAAAAATACTCCAACAGCTTTAACAATAGCTTACATTGATTCGAGAGGCACCATTCGTGAAATGTACGACATGACACCATTTAGCCTTGCAGGGGTTACAGGAACAGTTTCATGCCGTTATGCATTAGAAGTCCCACAAGGCTGGTTTAAGGAAAACGGTATTGAAGTTGGAAGCACGGTGAATATTGATATAATCAATAAGTAAGCTTCACATTTTGAATCATTACAGGTTCTTCTGTTTTTTCCCCATAGTATTCTGGTGTAGGGTTTTGAATTTTACCAGTTTTTACGTTAATTTTTCCAGTATACACAACCCTGTAATCCCATCTCAAAGATCCTTCGAGAACAACCGTATATTCGCCATCATCTACTCGTAAACCATCCATGCCTTTTAAGTCCCAAGTATACGTAATAGAACCTGTTTGTGGCGTACTACCAGACATAGCATCTATATTTCCAGTATAAGAATTTTCTTCACCCGAACTTGCAGAACTTGTTGCATCTACAGACAATTTACCACCAATTTTCTCTACCCACAAAGGCAGAGCATCACTTCGCCTCGTCCATCCTCCTTCACCTGTAAATCTGGTTACAAATAAAGGGGCAACAACATTTCCATCTTTATCCTCTACCCAAGCAGCATATTGGTTGGTTGCCCTTCCCGACTGGCGCTCGTAATCAAAACTTAAAATGACCTCATTATTTGAATTTGAAAACAAAGGAAACAGAGTCGTGATAATAGTAACAAACGCAATTAATATTAATTTATTCATATTTTCTCCTATGCCTCATTGTAAACCCATTTATGTTGTTATGTCAAATTATTTTTTTACCATACAATGCAAATATGAACAAGAATCAAAGCACTTGAAAAACTTAGCTTTTTTGACTATACTCCTCAAAGGCTAATAAGGAGATTATATGTATAACTTTGAGAACGTAATTGATAGAAAGGGAACATCTTGTATTAAGCACGATGGATATAAGATGTTTGAAAAAAGTGAAGACTTAATTTCACTTTGGGTTGCAGATATGGACTTTGAAACAGCCCCAGAAATAGTGGAAGCGTTAAAAGCAAGATGTGAGCATGGTATTTTTGGCTATTCTATGGCAGATAAAGAATATTTTAATGCAGTGTATGGCTGGTACAAAAATCGCTTTAATTACGAAATAAAAGAAGAATGGCTTGTAACAAGCCCTGGAATTGTATTTGCACTCAACAACATAATACGAGCACTTACGAATGAGGGTGATGGTATTCTAATCCAACGTCCTGTGTACTACCCTTTTAGTAATGCAATAAATCAAAACAAGCGAACACTCGTTAATGCTCCTCTTACATATAAAAACAATACATACTCAATTGATTTTACAGAATTTGAAAAACAAATTGTTGATAATAAAGTTAAAATGTTTATTTTGTGTAGCCCACATAATCCTGTAAGTCGTGTATGGACAAAAGAAGAACTCACCTCTATGGGAGATATTTGTCTAAAACATGGTGTCATTATTGTAGCAGATGAAATCCATTCAGACTTTGTACACAAGGGCAAACATATTATGTTTCCATCCCTTAAAAAAGAGTTTGAAGATATTTGTATAACATGTACATCTCCTAGTAAAACATTTAACCTTGCAGGACTTCAAATATCAAACCTTTTTATTGCTAACAAAGAAATGAAAGAAAAGGTAGAAACCGCATTTACCGTTTCAGGCTATGGAGAGCCTAACATCTTTGGGCTTACAGCCGTAAAGGCTGCGTATACTAAGGGAGAACCTTGGATGGAAGCAATGCTCACATATGTTAGAAGCAATATTGAAAAAATGAGAGAATACTTGGCAGCTCATTTACCTAAGGTTGTAATGGTAGAAACTGAAGGAACGTACCTTGTATGGCTTGATTTTTCTGCATACGGTTTTACTGAAGAAGAATTAGAAAATATTGTGCAGAATAAAGCAAAACTTTGGCTTGATGGAGGCACTATGTTTGGTGAGGAAGGATTAGGATTTCAACGGGTAAACATGACAAGCTCATGGAGTGTTTTAGAAAAGGCGTTAGAAAATTTGAAAGCGGCACTCTAGATAACATATAAAAGAACAAGCTGTCAATTAAGACAGCTTGTTCTTTTATAATGTTGCTTGTTCTTTTTTTACTTTAACAATGCGCTCTGCGCATACAGAAAGAAGTTCATCTAGACTTTGCCCATCTACTGGGAATGATGCATAGGAGACTGCAACTGAAATAGTAATATCAACATCATTTATTGTAAGTGGCTTTTCAAATGCATGGTCAAGCCGTGTTTTTATACTGTGTAAAACATCGGGAGTAAAGCTTCCTGTAATAATAACTACAAAATCATCCCCATCAATGCGGACTATTAATGCATCACGAACACGTGTTCCCAGTCTTTTAGCAAAGGCTTTTAGTATTTCATCTGAAGTGTGCCGACCATACTTTTCATTCACTCCAACAAAATCATTAATATCCGAATAAAACATCACAAAAGGAGCATTGTTATCAAGCTTTCGCGCGTTATAAAAACGGGTTAGTCGTTTTTTATTAAAAGAGCCAGTAAGAGAGTCTTTATAGGTAATATCATATAAAATTTCGCGACTTTTCTTTTCATTTTGAGATGGAGCAATAATAACGAAGCCTATTCCTTGTACTGCTAAGAAGAACAGTATTACAGAAGAGATACTAAACAAAGTTCTCGCACCCATATCTATAGAAATTTTCCACTTTGTTCCATTAACAACGACTTCACGGTGTACGCTAAATTTAGCCCCAAAGTTATCTGATTGAGCAATAACCTTTTCTTCGCCATCATGGATAACAGCAAATTGATATTCAAGGCCAAAAGTAGTAATGGAAATTTCAAGGGCCTCCTCAAAAGACAAAGATGCACTAAACTCTTCTACAATAGTGTTTATGGTATCATTTAACCTTTGTGCATTGAGATTAAGCATATGAAAAAGAAACCACATAGTGAGAATAATGCTGATAGTAAGCGTTATACAAATGCCTTTTGCTGAAAATTTCATTTAGACCTCCAAATATAGGCAGAGTAATTGACGTATATATTAAGTATAAGGGCTAATATAGGAATTGTAAAGTCCTATTGAAAACAATCCTAAAAATCGGTATAATGCAGAGCATGAGTAACAATACTGAAAACAAGGCCCCTTTAGTACACTGGGCTGACCAAACTGCTGAAAAAATTATCCGTGAACGCGGAGACCTTGACGTTTACACCTGTGCGTCGGGCATTACCCCATCGGGGACCGTTCATATCGGAAACTTTAGAGAAATTATATCTGTTGAACTTGTTGTTCGCGCCCTTAAAAGCCGTGGGAAAAACGTTCGCTTTATTTATTCATGGGACGACTACGACGTATTTAGAAAGGTTCCAGAAAACATGCCTAAAAAGGACGTGTTAGAAGCACACCTTCGTTTTCCTATTACCATGGTACCTGACACCACAGAGCGCGACTCATCATACGCTCGGCACAACGAAGTTGACGTTGAAAACATTTTGCCAGCCGTTGGAATTAAGCCTGAATACTTATACCAATCTGAGCGATACCGTGCAAACATGTATGCAGACGGCATGAAAATAGCCATGCAAAAACGAAGCCAAATTAAAGATTGTTTAAATCATTATAGAGACGAAAACCACAAGATTCCTGAGAGTGAAGAATACTGGCCAATTGCAGCATTTTGTTGTAAGTGTAACCGAGACACAACTTCAATAACAGGATACGACGGTGAAAACATTGTATCGTATGAATGCTCATCTTGTGGACACAAAGAAGACGCCGATCTTAGAACTTCAAAAGAGTTAAAACTTGGCTGGAGAGTTGACTGGCCAATGAGATGGAAGCACGAGCAAACCGTTTTTGAACCTGCTGGAAAAGACCATCACAGCCAAGGTGGTTCATTCGACACCGCACGTTTAGTTTCAAAAGACATTTACGATTGGGAAGCACCTGTTACCTTTAGATACGATTTTATTGGTATTAAGGGATTACCTGGTAAGATGTCTTCATCTAAGGGGCAAGTTGTAAGTTTATACGACGTTTTAAACGTGTACCAAGCTGAAGTTACTCGATACCTTTTTGCAGGCACACGCCCTAACACCGAGTTTTCGATTAGTTTTGACTTAGACGTTATTAAAACATACGAAGATTTTGACAAAACTGAAAGAATTGCCTTTGGTGTTGATAAGGCAAAGAACGATGACGTTTTTGCAAAAGAAAAACGCATTTACGAGCTTTCACAAGTAGAGCCAGTTATGCCATCGATGATTTCATACCAAGTACCGTTCCGACACCTTTGCAACCTCTTGCAAACTGCGTCTGGCGACATTGATTCTGTTATTGCATCTCTATCTGACATTAAAGAAGAGCAAGTTGACCGCTTTAGAGCAAGATGTAAGTGTGCATGGTACTGGATTACAGAGTGTGCACCAGAAGATTTTAGATTTGCCCTAC
>CAYJHL010000083.1:0-7978 GCA_964369585.1 uncultured Treponemataceae bacterium
ACATAATCATTTCATATACAAGCGGAAAAACAATCTTTTTAAAAGATATTGCAGACATTGTAATTGATGTTGGACTACCAAGGAATTTGTATCAAGTAAATGGGGAAAGAGCAATTTTTATAAGCATAATTCCCACCCCCGAAGCAAACCTTAACAGTTTATCAAAAGATGCTCACGAAGCAATGGAAAAAATCCTTTTGGAATTACCTGACCACGTAAGTTTTGAAACATCTATTGACCCTGCAACATTTATTACTCGCTCTGTGAACAATGTAGTGCAGTCTGCACTCATTGGGGCTTTTTTAGCAGTTTTTTGTATAATACTCCTTATTGGAGATGCTCGAAACAGTATTATTGTAGCAGCCTCCCTTCCCTTATCGGTTATATTAAATTTTATTTTAATGAAAGCATTTGGCATATCTATTAATCTTATATCGCTCAGTGGGCTTGCCTTAGCAGTAGGAATGATAGTCGATGCTTCCATTGTTGTAATGGAGAATATTTACAGACATTTAGAAACCGATACAAGACAAGACACATCTATGAATGCATTTAAGAAACTGCTTGCAACATCGGTATCGGAAGTTGTTCCTTCAATAATTGGCTCAACTATTACCAGTGTTTGTGTGTTTGTTCCCCTTTCCTTTACTTCTCAACTTACTGCAAGCATACTTGGAGATCTTGCACAAACAGTAGTGTTTACCCTATCTTGCTCACTCTTGGTTGCTATTTTTGTAGTGCCATTTGTAGCCTTTTATGTATTTAGAAAACAAAAGACGCTCTCAAAAAGCGAAAATAATAAAAGCAAGCTAAAAATATTTTCAGATTCTCTAGTTGCAAAACTTTTTTCAGCATACAAAGCTGTTCTTATAAAGCTCTTAGAAAAAAAACGCAATGGAATTATATTTATTATTGCATCTATTACAGCCCTATTACTTTGTTTACTGGTGCTATTCCCGCAAATTACCAAAGAAATTATTGCTCCTCCAAAAAGCAACATAATTGTTGCAAGTATACAAAATAGCGATGTAGAAGATCAACAAGCAATGGCACAAGGTGTTGCCCCAATAGAAGATGATATAATCAATAATTATCCTGACATTGTCAAGAAGGTATTTACGGGTACCACAACCTTTAGAGGAACAGGCTATGCAAGCATCATGATTACACTTGATAGCTCCCGTTCGCTTGATTTTATGATAAACTCTCTAACAGAAAAATATGTAACAGAAGACCCGTGGACATATTCATTTGTATCATGGGATCCTGCAGAAATGCCACTTCCTGAAACATATGCTTTATCGATTAGGGTAGAAGGTCCTGATAGAAAACAAATATTTGCCATAGAAGACCAAATTATTGACGTAATTAATAAAACTGAAAATTATGGGCGGGTTTGGGCTAGACCATTTACCTCATTTACAAGTGAAATTGCATTATACCCAAGAACGCAAGCATTTAGCTTAATTCCTGAATATTCTGTTACAAGAATCGTGTCTATGATTCAGTATGCAATAAATGGTGCATCAGTTATTACCATGAATGTTGATGGAGTTGAAACAGATATAGACCTTGAATATTCTGATTCTACTATTCAGTCAATTGAAGATGTTCAAAACTTTACACTTCCGTATCAAGGAAAAACAATTCCTGTAAAACACTTTTTTGACTTTAAAGAAACACAAGGCATTAGTGAACTTTTTTCAATTGATGGAGATGAAGTGTATAAAGTATATGCGAATATGAGACAAGGAGACCCAGCCCGCAATCAAGCAATATACGAAGCAGAAGTAAAGCAATTGATAAAAGAAATTGAAATTCCTCAAGGCTACAGAATAATTATTGAAGATACACAAGCTGACATTAATGATGCAATTTCGTCACTCATTATAGCACTTGGTTTAAGTATAATGCTTATTTACATTGTACTTGGCATTCAGTTTAATTCACTACGCATACCGCTTCTTATTTTGGTAACGATTCCCTTTGGTTTTATTGGTGTTGTGTTAAGCCTATTTGCCTTTAATTCAACTGTATCCCTAAACTCAATGCTTGGGGTAATTTTGCTTGGAGGAATTGTAGTAAACAATGCCATTATTCTCATTGATTTTTATCTAAATGTACGAGCAAATCATAAGCACAATAAAGATGCCATTATGGAAGCAGTAAAACTCCGCTTCCGCCCAATTATTATAACGACTGCAACAACCATTTTGGGAATGCTTCCAATAGCATTTGCAATAGGAGATGGGGCTAATGTTATTCAACCATTGGGGATAGCAGTTTCAGGAGGCCTTGCCTTTTCAACATTTTTCACCCTTTTTATGATTCCTACCCTTCTATCGTTGTTTGAACTAAAAAGAACTGAAGAGTAAAAAAGAGGCTTCCGATATTTCGGAAGCCTTAGTTTATTTTTTAGGAAAAAGTGTTGAAAGGGACGATAAGTCTTGCGGTGCGGTAGCTGCAGCAAAATTTTCTTTTTGAATAGACTCATACACTTCTTGGCGAAATACTTTTACATCCTTAGGTGCTTCAACGCCTATTTTAACTTGGTCGCCCCGTACTTCTAAAATTGTAAGTGTAATATCTTCACCTATTTTTATTTTTTCATTAATCTTTCGAGATAATATTAGCATCCGTCAATCTACCTTGTTTTCAAACAAATTATGCTTTGTTTTCCATTTTGTATCCAATAAAACAATTTGACGAGCTTTTTTGTTCTTTTTATTAATAACAACAGGTCCTTGCAAGTTTGCAGTAACTATTGCTGGTTTTGCTTTTGCAATAGTAATTATTGCAAGCACATACACTTCTTCAGGGTTATCAATTTCCAACAATGCTACCGTTTCATCATCAACATCTATTTCGTATTCAGGAAAAAACACAAATGGGTCAATTAATAAAAAAGATACATTGTTGTCTTTTTCCGACTGCAAGCGTAATAGGGATTCAATTTCTGCAGGAAATAATGTAAAATCTGCATAATCTTCAAAACCGTACAATCCATTCGGAAAATGTATGTTTGTTTTTTGTTCGTTTAAAACTTCGTCCATGTTTTTACCTTTCTATTATAACTTATCTTAAATAATTAAGCAATGTATTTGAATATAATTCTGCAGCAGTACTGAGGGTTGCTTGTTTTGTGTAATCTAGCATTTTCATGTCAGTAATTGCTTCAGCCAAATCGATATCGCCTTCTCTCGAAATCATTTGCGTTGAGTTTAGGTCGTTTGTTTGAGCAAGTTGAATTTTTGCTTCAGCTCGTTCGTATTGTGCGCCAACTTCTGCAATTCGCTGTGTGAGGTTCCCTATAGCGCTATCTACACCGCCAAGAACACGCCCACCAATTGTTTTTTGGTCACCTTTAAGTAGAGCATCTCTAAATGCAATAACGGTATCGAATAGTGATCCGCCTGTAACATCTGCTGCGTCGGCAATATTGTATGGAGGACGCTGACTAGAATCTCTAATAATTCCTAAATCGCTTAGTGTACTACCTGATTTGTCTTCAAGCCACAACTGTCTTGCATCAGTAGTTTGGAGATTAAGGCCATTCGTAACAGGGTCTAAACTTGCTTTAACTGCTATCCCTGCCCCATTTATTTTTGAAATAATTGAATGAACATTATCCCCTTCATGTAATGTAATATCTGTTCCGTCAACATTTATAATGCTTTGTGCTGGTACTTGATACTGTCCAGCATCGCGCTGTCCAATTAAGCTTTGTTTTTCTGCCCAAAAAATATTATTTCCAGCTTTGTTCATAGCCATATAATCACCGTTATCAACTTCAACATTATTGCCATGAATAGAACCATTATAGCGAACCTCGGTAATTAAAGGATCAGATGAACCATATACTGGTCCTAATTGTGCTGCAAAAGCCGTAGTTTGAGTTCGAGTCCCTGCAAAAAGAGAAGTACCATCTGCACTTACAGCATTTGCAGAAGAAACAAGTTCGTTTAAAAGCTCATTTACTTCAGCTGCAACATTTTGCATATCATCTTTTGTAAATACACCATTTGCACCGGTTACAGCAAGTTCTCTCACTCTTTGCATAACTTGAAGTGAGTGATCCATATAGCCTTCTGATACAGAAAACTGGTCTACTAGTGTTTGTGCATTTTTCTCGAATTGATTTACTCGAGTATTGTATGATTGATAACGAACTAATCTTCCAGCACCTAGAGGATCATCGCGAAGGTTTTGTATTCTTTGTTGCGTTCCTAGTTTATTTTGCATATTGTTTGAACGATGTTCTTGCAAACGCAAATTATACTGAACATCATTATTTGATAAATTTGAACTAATTCTTCTCATAGTTTTCTCCTATGTATATTACTCATACCATTAAGGACGGTTTTTCTTTTAAACACCTAATCTATTTATAACAGTATCTAAGATCTCATCAATTACTGTTACAAAGCGAGCTGCAGCATTATACCCATGTTGAAACTTCATAATGTCTGCAAGCTCTTCATCAATATTTACACCTGAAATTGAATCTCGTAAATTACGCAAGTCTGTCATTATTGCATTTTGACTAAACATATTAATTTCAGCTTGCTCGCCTTTTAAACCAACATTTGTAACACTTTGTGCAAAATAGTCATCAAATGTTTTTGCATCCCCTATCATTACCCCGTTGTTTCTAAGCGCTGCTATTTCTAACGCAGCAGAACCATCTCCTGCTTCAAATAATCCATTTGTAGTAGGTTTACTTGCTGCAACTGACATTACATCATTTTTTATTGCTTGATTAATAGCTACATAACCAGATGGATTTAATACAGGCGAAACTGCATATTGTGTCCCATTTTCGGTTCCAGCTCCTGCAAGAGTTTGAACTGCATTTGCAGTGTTAAAGTCATACGCGTTTTCAGCACCACTTGCCGCTAAAATACCTGAATAGCCAACTAAGAATTGCCCTGAGTCTTCAACATGTCGAATAACAAAGTCAGGATTGTCAATGGAAGCTGCGGTGGTTGCCTTTAGTACGAGATTATTATTTCTATCAAGAGAAGCTTTAACTTCGGCTTGAGAGTCATTTATTCTATTTATAATAGTTTCAATGGTATCAGTAGGATTATAGGAAACTTCTACATCACCTGTAGCGCCTGAAAAAGTCATAACACCTGCTAGTCCTGTTTGTTCTTGTGGATCGAGCTCGTTTGTTCCTGTCATTCTAAATACATATGTTGAATCTTCTACTCCATCACCATTACTATCATAGTTTCCTAATGCATTATTTACAAAAGGTTCTTCAACAAAAAAGTCTAAACCAGTTGTATTATTCATTCCTACTGCATTTCTATGAATATCATTTACCATATCAGTAAATTCCATTGTCATAGTATTTAAACTTTGCATTTCTTGTCTAACATCAACGTCTCTGAGCTCAATTAAAGCACCAACAGAGCCACCAGAAAAATATGCATCATTACCAGTATCTGCCCATACAACTTTTGAATAGCCATTATTGTCTACTTGTGGTACAACATCAAAACCTCGAGCAAGTCCACCTTGTACAAGGATATGTCCATCCACATGCACCATAAATTCGTCAGGGTCTCTATTATCTGTTGTAATATTTACAAGATTTGAAAGCTTTTCTACCATTAAATCTCGTCGGTCGAGAAGATCGTTTGGATTGTCTCCCATTGCTTTAGAACGTACTATTTCTTTATTAATTTCAGCAATTTGAATTGCGTAATCATTAACTTGCTCAATACTTCCTTCAATGTCGCCATTTAATATTTTTCCAATACCTTCTAGTGAAGTAAACCTTTGATGAACTGAGTCTACCAATGATTCTCCTCGGCTAACAACAGCTTGGCGTGCAGCTTGAGATTCAGGGTATACTGAAAGTTCCTGCCAAGACTGCCAAAATTTATCCATATTGGTTCGTATTGAAATATCTACTGGCTCATTGTAAATATTTTCAAGCATTACGTAGTATTCTTCTCTAGTTGTCCAGTATGATTCTTGATTTGACTGAGCTACAATTCGGCTTTCTAAAAGCTCATCACGCACACGCTCAATGCTCATTACATCGATACCTTGGCCTATTTGCCCAGGTCGCTCTGCTCTCGAAAGGTCTGGCCTGTATAAAGGATCAAAAGCTCTAAGGTTTACTCTTTGTCTAGAGTACCCTTCTGTATCAGCATTACTAATATTATGTCCTGCAGTCTGAATTGACTGACTTTGCGCCATGAGACTTCTTTTTCCAATTTCAATACCACTAAAACTTGACATAATATCTTTCCTTATGTAATAAAATACGGTATTATTTTCGTTTAAAATACGAAAGCAAAACTCTTATTACATTATCGGCTTAATTTTTTTTTAGTTAAGGGTTTTATAGGCACATTACAAATAAAATTATTTACTTCCCTTCGTTATTTTACATGTATTTAACTTTGCTTTACGACTCCTTGATAGACGTAGAAGTCAATATAGTATATATGTATATTACAAAAAAGAGAGAAAGAGATATGAAAAATTATAAAACATTATTACAAACCGAAAAACAAACATATGATTTATGTCTAGAAGCAGTAAAAAAAGATGGAAGCAATTTACAGTTTGTAAAAAAGCAAACAGAAGAATTATGCTCAATAGCAGTACAAAAAAAGGGGATATTTTTACAATATGTAAAAAATCAAACCCCAAATCTATGCTTAGCTGCAGTAAAGCAAGACGGTTATGCACTAAAATATGTTCAAGATAAGACAGATGAAATTTGCTTGGTAGCGGTAGAACAAAATGGATTAGCGCTGCAATTTGTCAAAAAGCAAAGCATATCACTATGTGTAGCTGCAATTCAACAGTCAAGATATGCATTAAAATATGTTATAGACCAAACTGATGAATTATGCCTATTTGCAATAAAGCAAAATGGTTATGCTTTGAACTTTGTAAAAAAATTAACATATGACCTTTGTATGAAGGCTGTAAACTTTGACGGCATGTATTTATACTACATACACAAGCAAAGTGAAGAAATGTGTATGGCTGCAGTTAAAAATAATGGGTTGGCATTACAATATGCAAAAGTAAAAAATCCAGAAATTGAATTTCAGGCAGTTGAAAATAATGGGCTAGCATTAGAATTCGTATCAGAGCAAACAACAGAAATGTGTTTTACAGCCATAAGGCAAAACGTACGTGCTCTGCAGTTTGTTAAAAATCAAACAAGGGAAATGTGTTACGAAGCTGTCCAAGTAGATAGAGATGTTTTAAAATATGTGACTATTTAAACTATAGCATTTAGTATTACTGATTTGGGCTGATTCTTAATAACTTTTCCCGTAGATGAGTATAACTTGTTTCTTCTTTGTGGAAGAACATTGTCAAAAACACCTTGTAAAAACTCTTGTGTAATTCGTATATATTCATTAATTGCATCATTCTCTATTTTTGAAACTACAAGTTTTTGTCTTACCTGATGAAATGTTTCTATTATGCACTTTTTTAGTTCATCTGAAGCAAAGCTTGAAACAACAAAAATATCATCTGGATTTTTAGGGCTTAATTTTATACTTTTCTCTATGCGCTTTGATTCCAAACTTGTAAATACTTTAGAAAGCTTATTTACTTCTGCTACAGCATCTTGTAATTGGTTCCAATCTTTTCCTGTAACTGCAGAGCGGACAATTTGCTGTTGTACAATAATCGCACCCAGCACTTCATTTTGACTTACAAGTATTTTATACAAATCTTGGCTAGCACATCTAATTCTTTCATTCATACGTATAATCCTCACTTAATTATCGGTTTATAAAAAAAATACTTAATACTGAAAAAAAATGTGAATTATAAAATATTTATAAATTTCTTGTAACCTTTTTGGTGCTGCGTTGTTGTTAGTGTATAAGGTGCTAGCATAGCAGAGTGCGCACCATTCTAGCAAATTGCTAGATGCAAAGCAACAAACTTTTTTCTGCATCCTCCTCTCCTTTTGCCCCTTTTTGCTTTC
>CAYJHL010000084.1:0-7973 GCA_964369585.1 uncultured Treponemataceae bacterium
TACGCTGTCTATGGAACCGTTATGGTGTACGCCGAATACGAGGTATTCGATATGGTTTTAACGGCCTTTTCCCTGAAAACGGGTTTGATACTATTGATTTAACTCCTGACCTAGTAGATGATATACATAAAACTGGGGGTTCTTTTTTAGGAACGAGTCGTGGTGGTGGAGATAGGGTTATTGAAATAGTTGATGCTATTGAAGCACTTAATATGAACATGGTTTTTATTCTTGGTGGTGACGGTACTCAAAGAGGTGCTTTAGAGGTTGCTGAAGAAATTGAAGCTAGAAACTTAAAAATTGCTGTTGTAGGTATTCCAAAAACAGTTGATAATGACCTTATTTTTATTCAACGTTCATTTGGTTTTGATACCGCAGTTCAAAATGCTGTAACAGCAATTGAAACTGCACATATGGAAGCAAATTCACACATAAATGGTATTGGACTTATCAAGCTAATGGGAAGGGAAGCAGGCTTTATTGCAGCATATTCATCCCTAGCAAGCCATGAAACAAATTTCTGTCTTATACCTGAAGTTCCTTTTGACTTAGATGGCGAAAATGGCTTTTTAAAACATTTGGAAAAACGAATTGAAAAAAGAGGCCATGCGGTAGTAGTAATTGCAGAAGGTGCAGGACAAGAACTGTTTGAAGAAAGCGGTGAAAAAGATGCGTCTGGAAATAAACGTTTTGGTGATATTGGTATTTTTATGAGTAAAAAAATAACAGATTATTTTAAAGAAAAGAAAATAGAATGTACTCTAAAATATATTGATCCTAGTTACCAAATTCGTTCTGCAAGAACAAGTGCAACAGACTCAATTTATTGTGAACGCCTTGGAAACAATGCCGTGCATGCTGCAATGGCAGGAAAAACAAAGCTTTTAATTGGTTTATTGCATAACAAATACATACATTTACCTACAAGACTTGCAACGAGCAGAAGAAATTGTGTAAATCCTGAAAGCCCAATGTGGCGAGATGTGTTGGATGCAACAGGACAACCAGTACTTATGAAGAACGAAAAGTAATAAAAAAACAGCGTGTTTACTTAAAACACGCTGTTTTTTTGTATATAAAAGTATTATCTAAATCTATTGAACTATAAAACTTGTAACTTCATTATCTTGTGCTGTTAATGTTAGGGTAGTTCCTTGTGGTACAGCATACGGAATAGTAAGTTCACGTCCGGTATGGTAGAAAGACACTATAGAATAATCATCTCCTTCAGGAGGACTTGCAATAAGATCTAGTTTAAGAGCGTATGGATACTGAGGTAGAGATTCTTGAATAAGCCCATATACAATACCCTCAACAGGAGCGGTTGGCATAGCTATAACTGTTTCCACACGTGTATAAATTGGAACAGTTTCAAGTCCTACAGGCCAAACTTGGGATACTATGCTTCCCGGTTCTTGTCCCTCTGCAACTTCTTGTTGTTTAAACATAAAAATAATTTTATTGCGATTCATTTGTAGTAGGGCATCATTAAGTGACATCCCTGTAATGTTTGGAATTCTTGCCTCATCATCTGCTTTTCCAGAAGAAACAACAATTTCTAAAGTAATAGGACGAGCCAAGTTTGTGTTAGCAGGAGGATTTTGTTCTAAAATGGTTCCTGGTTCCGAGTCGTCAGGTTGATACATAAGAACATCTGGAATGCGAATCATTGGGGAACTTGATGCTGCAAAAAGAGTTTGAAGCTGTGAGCGTAAATCTTCAACTTGCATACCTACGTAATCGCCAACTCTGTCTAGGATAGCGCCTTGACTTACTACTAGGTTTATTCGGCGGCCTGCTTTTGCAATTGAACCTCCAGAAGGACTTTGTTCAAGAACAAGATCCTTTTCTTCATTTGTATCTGAGTATCGCAGTTGAATTTTAGGATATAATTCTTTTACTTGCATTTCTTGCAAAGCTTCAGTTAAAACTTTTCCTGTTACGTCGGGTACAAGAACTTGTTCTGGGCTTTTGACGACAATAAAGAAAATAGCTAAAGCAGAAAACGCTGTAAGCAAGATAAAAACAGTTACCGTTTTAAGTAAAAACTTCCAATTTGTATCTAAAAGCTCTGATAACTTTTCTAAGTCAAATTTAATCTTTAGGTTTTTTAAAAATTTCATTGTTACCTCTATGTTATTTTATATTATGCCGATTTTTATGGATTAGTGCAACACTGGCCTTCTAAGTTCTTTGTTCCGTTAACAAAGTCCTTCCAAAGCATTGCTTTTTTACCTTGTTTTTGGAGCTTTTGCACTGCTAAAACTCCCTCTCCTGTTTGAATTAATATACCCATTTTTTTATCGATGGAAATTATTTCACCAATCTTAAAGGAACCTTCATGTGTCTCCTCTAGGACATTTGCTTCATGTATTGTCAAAATGCTGTCCTGTAGCTTTGTAAAAGCGGTTGGCCAAGAATATAATGCTCGAATTTTTGCGCAAATTGCTTTTGCGGAGGCTGACCAATCAATGATTCCATCTTCTTTTTTAAACACCGTGCAGTATGATGCATCGCTTTCATTTTGCACAACAGGATTTTCTGTTCCGTTTTCAATTTGTTGCAATACATCAAGAATCATTTCTGACCCAAAGCCTGTTAAATAATTTAGTACATCTACAGAGTTTTCTGTGCCATCTAGTTTCATCTTTTTTTGTAAAAGAATATCCCCTTTGTCCATTTCAGGTGCTAGGCGTTGCACAGTACTTCCAGTTTCTGTTTCTCCAGCTAATATCGCTGATGGGACAGGAGAGGCACCGCGATATTTAGGTAACAAAGAAGTATGTAAGTTTATACCCCCCAAGGGGAAAAGAGACATAAATTTAGGACCAAAAATTTTACCATACGCAAAACAAACTAGAAGATCTGGCTTCAATGCATGAATTTGCTCTCTTACTTCTGCGCCTAGTTTTTCAGGCTCTAAAACTGTTAGTTGAGAGGTTAATGCAACTTGTGCAACAGGAGTTGGCTCGAGAGCTTTATGACGACCTTTTGCACTGGGAGCATTCGTTAAAACGCAAACAATTTCTACTTGCTTTGACTCTAATAATTCTGCTAAGACTGTTGCTGATATGTCTGGACTTCCTGCGTATACAATTTTAAGCATTTATTCTCCACTTTCTGTTTGCTTTGCTTCTTTTGCAGCAATCTTTTTTGCTAGCTTTGCTTGCTTTGCTTTTTTTTCGGCTTCTTTTTTTAATCTGCGTTCTTGTTTTTTTGCAAAAGACTCTATAGTTTTTTCTTTTAAATCAGGATCCCCTCTATCTATAAAAAGAATTCCTTCTAAGTGATCATATTCATGCTGAATTGCTCGTGCTAAAAGTCCGTCTGCTTCAACTGTAAAGGCTTTTCCGTTTTCATCAAGAGCTTGTACTGTAATTTTCACAGGTCGTTCAATTTCTGCATATACTCCAGGGACTGAAAGACATCCTTCTTCATACATTGATGTTTCTTGAGAGGTTGAGATTATTTGTGGATTTATAAAAACACGACGAACTTCATCGTCAAGTTCTATAATAAAAAGGCGTAAGTTTTTTCCAACTTGGGGACCAGCAAGACCGATACCATTTTCATCGTACATAGTTTCAAACATGTAATCAATGAGAGTTTTTATTTCATCATCAATGTTTTCAACTTCAATTGCTTTTTTTCGAAGAATATCTTCCCCTAACTTAAATACTTTCATACCTATATAGTATATAAATTTCAGCTAATTAGCAAGAGGTAAAAAAAGCTGTGCTAATTAGCACAGCCTAGTTGTTATTTGAACAAATATTTTAATTCTTTTGCGTAGTAATCGCCTAACTTATGACGCATTACATCCTGTTTAGCAGAAAGCTCTTTTCCTACTTCAAAAGGCTTTGAAAGCAAAACGAAGCGGTAAATTCTTTCAAACAGACGGAACCCGTTTTTACTGTTTATTAAACCCAAAATTTCATTTTCAAATAACGTGATTATATCTTTATTGTTCATTAAATCAGCATAATCTTTAAACTCAATATTGTTATCTTTTGCATAAGATTTTAACTCTGACTCTTCTGGAATAATTAATGCTCCTAGATGCCTTTCATCTTGTCCCATAACAACAACTTGTGAAATATATGGTGATAACTTCATTTTTTGTTCAATTGGTACAGGTTCAATATTTTCACCACCTCGTAGCACAATTGTATCTTTAATACGGCCACGAATACTAACTTCTCCATCAATCGTTTTAAGACCAAGGTCACCTGAGTTGAACCAACCATCTTTATCAATAACAGCTTCAGTTAAATCTGGACGTTTATAGTAGCCTTTCATTACGATTCCACCACGAATATAAACCACGCCTTTTTTTCCAGGAGGAAGTTCTTTTCCGTCTTCGCCTACAATTTTAACTTCTACGCCATCAAGAGGCTTTCCTATTGTTCCAAAGATTGGTTTACGTAAGGGACGAACACTTACAACCGGTGAAGTTTCTGTTAACCCATAACCCTCTACAAGGTTTATACCAACGGTCCAAAAGAAGTTATCTACAGCAGGAGGAAGGGCTCCACCACCCGAAACAGCTCCACGGAAAGCATTCCCAAGCTTTGCGCGTACTTTTTTGAAAATAATTGCATCTCCCAATCCTTTTAAAGGGCAAAGAAGAAGCCAAGGTAATCCCAGAACAAGCCAGTCTAAAAAAGCATTATTTTTCTTAAAGCGTGCTTGCTTATTAAAAAGTTTTCTATCCATTTTTGAATGAGCATTTCCAACTGCTACAAAGAATTTATAAAGAGCAAGAACAACGCCACCTGTTTTTCTCATTGATCTATCAACACCTTCAAAAACAGCTTCAAAAATTCTAGGAACGGCAGGCATAAGTTGAGGATTGAGGGTTTGTAAGTCAGGAAGCATAATGCTACCGATTGGTTTAGAGTAACAAATACTTGATCCTTGTAATAAAATCATGTATTCACATGAACGTTCGAATGAATGCCATACAGGAAGAACACATAGTGCTTTATCTCCTGGATTTAGATATATTCTTTCTGGCAAATCTGTGAATTGAGAGAGGAAGTTTTCATGTGTAAGCATAACACCTTTTGGCTCTCCAGTTGTACCAGATGTAAAGATAATACATGCAATTTCTTCTTTTGTTCCTGATTCAAGTTCTGTTTCAACTTTGTTAGGATTTGCAATTCTATACCCTGCACCTTCTTTTTTTAATTGTGAAAAAAGAGAAACAGTAATATTTTGTTTTTTACATTCTGAAATAACTTCATCACTTACAGCGTCAAAAGAAAAAATTCTATTTAAAGATGGAGCATCTTTTTTCAAATCTAATATTTTTTTTACTTGTGTTTCATTTTCAGCTATAACAACAGCGCACTCTGTTAATGAAAGAATATATGATAGGTCTTGTGGTGTTGCGTCACACCCTCGAGGAACATCTCCTGCTCCTATAGCCATAATTCCAAAGCTAGATTCAAGCCATTCTTTTCGATTATCTGCAATAAGACCAACTAGGTCTCCTCTTTTTACACCATAGGACAAAAGACCTGCAGAAACATCGTAAATATTTTGCATGAGATCTGTAAATCTTGTAGGTTGAAAAACGCCTTTGTCATTTTTTTCGTATTGTGCAACAATGTTAGGCCATTTTAAAACAGAGTTTCTTAATAGTTTAGGAATGGTGTTTATCGTATCCATGTAATATCTCCATAATTAACAAAAAGTCATAGTGTGTCATTCTAGATATTATACTTGTACATTGTTAAAAAATCAAGGTTTTTAAGAAAGAAAAAGTTCCGTTTTTTTATAAAATTTAATTGACAAAATAGCAATAAAGTATATAATAATATACATATGTACAATATTAGTTAATTGTATAATTATTTATAAGGAGAAAAAAATGAAAAGAATTGTAAGTGTATTAATTCTTGTGGCTATTGCTGTTACCCCTGTTTTGGCAATAGATATCTCTGTTGGCGCTTCATTGGGTCTAGGGTTACCTTTTTTGAGAGGAAGCGATTATGAAGAGGCTCAAAAAACTCTTGACGCATTTGTAGATGCAGGGGGCTCTTTGGATGAAAGCAAATTGGCCTTTGCTCCCCAAATTGATGCTGTAATTTCTATGATTCCTTTTCTATCTTTAGAGACTGGCGTTGGCTTTTTAAGCTCGAAGGAAACACAGTCTGTGAGCGTTATGGGGGCTACTGTAGATACAGAATTTATGCGTTCAGAAATAGTTATTCCTACAATGATTCGTTGTTCCTATGAGTATCCTATGCAATTAGGAATGGCAACGGCCGGTGTAACATACCTTTCTGTTGGCACTAAACTAGGTATTCCCCTTGGAAGCTACATGACTTCAAAAGCAGATCTTCCAGCCGTTGGTATTGACCAAGAAATAGATGCAGCCCCTGTTGTTTTAGATTTGGCTGTTGCAGTTGGGCAAGAGTTTAAACTTGGAGAAAAGAACTATCTTGGTATAAGAGTTGGGTATGATTTTAACTTACTCGCTCCTTACGATGAAGAAGACCCAGAAGCAGTTTCTTCAGATTTATCTGATTTACGACATGACAACCTATTATTTGGCTTAACATATCGCTATATGTTCTAAGTTAAAACGTAAAAAATCCCTACTCTTTCGGGTAGGGATTTTTTTTATCGAACAATTAACTCTACGAACTCGGCAAAATCCTACAAATCATCAACCAAAGCAGTACTCTTCGCATACGCAGTACTTTTTGCCTCAAAAAAGTTACGTAAAAGTTGCCGTCGTGTCAACTTTTACTATCGAGTTCCGCGGTTCCGAAGAAAAGAGATTAGTGCAGAACTCGCTGGGTTTTGTTCAACATCCGTGTTGAACGCTTATTGCGTAGCGCTCGGCAAAATCCTACAAATCATCAACCAAAGCAGTACTCTTCGCATATGCCGTAGATTTTGCCTCGAAGAAATCAGTTTTAATAAGATTTGCATTTGAGTACTGGTTAATCCATACCATAGAAGCTGGCTCTTCATCATAACCTTCGTACAATGGCTTAAATCCCAAATTAGTGCAACGCAAGTTTCCAAGATATTTTATGTAGTCAGAAATCATGTCTTTTGTGAGGCCTGAAATGGTGTCACCAATAACATAGTGGCCCCACTTAATTTCTTGTTCAACACCTTCTTTAATCATTACACGGTATTCTTCAATGAGTTCGGGTGTAAAAAGTTCTGGCTCTTCTTTTTGCATTTCTAATAAAATAGAGCGGAAAAGCCAAAGGTGGGTGTTTTCATCTCGGTTAATGTAGCGAATTTCCTGTACAGAACCACCCATTTTTCCAATGCGGCCAAGGTTGTAAAAAAACATAAAGCCTGAATAAAAATAAATGCCTTCAAGAATATAGTTTGCAACACAGGTTCTAACCAATGTTTTTGGGCAAGGGTTTTCTTGAAACTCGTTGTACAAATCTCCAATAAAACTGTTCCGTGCCAAAAGATGCTCGTCATTTTTCCACTGGTATAAAATGTCGTTTCTCTCCGTTGGGTTACAAATGGTGTCGAGCATGTAGCCGTAACTTTGTGAGTGAATTGCCTCTTGATAGGCTTGAATGGTTAAGCAGAGGTTTACTTCGTTTGCGGTAATATATTCACCAACAGACGGAAGGTTTGCAGTTTGTATAGAATCTAAAAACACTAAAAAAGATAAGATTTTGTCGTAGGCGGTGCGCTCTGCCTCGCTCAGCTTTCGGTATTCTTGCACGTCGCTTTGAAGATTTATTTCTTCTGGGATCCAAAAGTTGTTCATGGCTTGTCTATACCAAGAACTTACCCACGGATACTTCATGTTGTTAAAGTCGTTTAGGTTTGTGGTGTTCCCGCCAATCATTCTTCGCTTTGTAACTTCAATGTCGCCGTCGGCATTAAATAGAGCCTTTCGAGTTAGTCTTCGTGTAATATCCGCCATTTTTTTTATCCTTCTTTATTCAATTAATAATTAATAGGTAATAATTAATATTACA
>CAYJHL010000085.1:0-7896 GCA_964369585.1 uncultured Treponemataceae bacterium
AAATTGATGAATCAAAAATTGAACTTGATTCTTCTTTCCGCCAAGATTTAGGTGCAGACAGTCTTGATACCTATGAATTGGTTTACGCAATTGAAGAAGAATTAGGCGTTAGCGTACCTGATGAAAAAGCTAACGAATTTGAAAAAGTTCGTGATGCATACGATTTCATTAAGTCACAACAAGCTTAAATTTCGATTACATAAAAACACAATGTAGTACCATTCTTTATAGAGAAAGTATTACTTTGTGTTTTTTTTTATGTAGCTTTCCATTCCATTTATGAAAACACTATTCCAATATAAAAAAAAACTTTCAAAAGGCCGTACGGCTATCCTAGAAAAATTTCAAAAAACAGTACATATTCGATTTAAAAACATTGAACTACTTGATACAGCCTTTCATCATCGTTCCTTTTCTAATGAGATTGCAAATGTAACAGGAAACAATGAGCGCTTAGAATTCTTAGGCGATGCAGTATTAGGTGTAATTGTTGCAAATTACCTTTATACAACCTTAGAAAAAGAGGCTGAAGGTGAACTAGCTAAGGTAAAGTCTGTTGTTGTATCAGAAGCTACATTATCAAAAATTGCTTTGGAAATTGGTATTGATAAATGTTTATCTTTAGGTAAAGGTGAAGAGAAATCTGGAGGAAGGCAAAAAAAAGCTATTTTAGCTGATGCGTTAGAAGCAGTAATTGGCGCATTTTATCTTGATTCAGGGTTGAAAGAAGTTGAAAAATTTGTAGTTTTTTTATTAAGTGATGAGATTAAAAGTGTACACGAGAACTCTCATGTAAAAGACTATAAAACCCTCCTGCAAGAATATTATCAAAAAAAACACAAAACAGTTCCTCAATATAGAATGGATAAAAAAACTGGACCTGACCATGATCAAACATTTTGGGTGTCAGTTTTGTTGGGTGGAACAACATACGGTCCAACAAGCGGTAAAAGTAAAAAAGAAGCCGAACAAGCCGCGGCACGCTTCGCTTGGGAAAAATTAAGCATTAAAAACTAACAAAATTGTACAAATTGTACAAAAACATATTGACAAATCAAAAATATACTCTTATTATATTTTATATGTAAAATATTTGGGGGTTGCATCATGAATAAAATGTATTTTTGGCTTGTCGTTATGGCATGTTTGTGTCTATCTTCTTGTGAATTTTTAAATCTAAATTCAGATGAATACTATAATCAACAAAATAATGAAGAACTAAGTCAAGGAAATATTTCTGAGGATATCGATGTTCATTTTAGTGAAATTTTTGAAATTTTACAGCCAAATGGGGTAGTGGACAAAGGAAGCATTCCTAATGCAGAAGCTTATGAGTCTCAACTAAATCAATTACCATGGATTATGTATGAAAATGATCCTAGCTTTTCACTTATTGATTTTACTAACACTGATTTTAATAATATGCTTGTTCAAGCTACCTTCTTGCAAAATGGAAATCTTTCTGTTAGCTATGATATAGCAAGCTTGTTTCAGTGGGAAATCAGTACAGATACATACTACCTACCTTCTAAAAATAATATTGAACATGAATGTACTTCTGAGTATGTTGGAAGTGATGTAATGATATATACAGAGGACATAATAATAAATATGAGTCCTGTTACGTATTATAAATATGATGGGTATAATCCATTTTATACACTAGAAAGTAACTACAACACGCTTACAATTGGTGAAAGTACCGAACGTGGTATGGAGCGTTTTATTTTTTACCGGTTTGTAGGCGAAATGATGAGTGGTACGCCAGCTGAAATGAAGCTTGACACTATGCTTATGGCTGTTGATACTTATACATCTTTGTTATTTACGTATGGAATACCTACATCTTTAACAGATTTCGGATCGCCGGATGAGTGGGAGTCGGTAGAATCAGTAGCACAGCAACAAGGCATTGAAGCGCGTCCGTTTTTTGAATACGATCCTATAGGTTACGTAAATAAAGACTACGAGTTTTTGTTATATGCAGAAAGTGAGGTATCTGAGAATAATGCATCTTTAATTCCAAGTTTTACGGGTGTTTCGCCATATTTAATTAATGTTGATGAAGAAAACAATTAGGGGAGGCTATATTTATGAAAAAATTTATAATGAAAAAAATAATGCTTGGTATATTTATAGTGAATATGGTTGCATGTGCTTTTTCATTTGAAAAAGGTTGGGTATTTGGACTTCAAGCTGATTTTGGAGGAACACTTTCTTTACCAGATGTTTCTGAAGAAACGCTGAAATATTTAAATCCTTTGGCTACAGAGATGTCTGGATTTTTAAGTGGACTACTAATTGGTGGTGAAGCATCACTAGGATATATTTTTGATAGCAGCGATTTATTTGGTTTACCTGAAAATCATTCATTTTCAGGAATAGATGTCCAAAGCTATGTTGGCGTTGGTATGGGAAATATGTCTCAAAAAACATCAGCAGTGCAAAATGGGCAACCAATAGATGTGTTTGTTGTTGTAGACTATACACCAGTAGTTAGCTTTGGGTTAAAGACTCATGCGCTGTTTTTTAATAATAGGTTTTCTGTCGGTGTAGGTGTAGGGGGAAAGGCTCTTTTAGATTATACACCACAATATTTATTATATTCATCTGAACCGGGCATAATTGGAACAGAAATAGGTACTGTTGTTGTACCTGACGAATTATTATTAAAAATGAACCCCTTGGCTTTTTCAACACGTTTAGAGATTGGATATTCTATTCCTATTTTATCCACAACAGAGTTTTTAATTGGATTTTATAGTCAACTTAATCTATATAAGCCAGGTTACTTAACATTGCCTCCATCTTTAGAAGACCTAGCACAAAGTAATGCTGTGCCTCCAAATTCATTAGACTTTTCACAAGAGTTCCCTGACTACTGGTTAAATTCATTTGATTTTGGAGTACAGATTGGGATAGCACTTAAAGTGTAATAAATTTTCTTGATAATAAACATTGACTTATGCCAACTTAGGCTGTACACTTAGTGTATAGCTTAAAGGAGTTTTTAATTTGAATAAGAAATGGCTTTGTATCGTTATAGCAATAATTGGATGCCTTTTTTCTTGTAACCTAGGCTTTACCCCAACAAGTCAATATTATTATATACAGCAAGCAGAGGAAGTTGAAGAGACTGTTACTGCGCCAAGTGAAGACATTGAAGTTGATTTAAATTACATGTTTGATATTTTAGAAGCAGAAGGCACAATAAATCGTGGTGAATTAGAGGCGTTGTTATCATATTATCAAGATGAATTGAAAGCGGATGAAAAACTATTAGAAACATTTCTTTATCAAATATATGAGCTTCCAATAATAAGAAAAGAAGCTGATTCAAACTTTCCACAAATTGATTTGAAAGGATATGATTTTTCTGATAAGCTTATCCAAGCAACTTTCACATCTAAAAATGTTCCTACTATGAGTTATGTAACAGGAGACTCATGGTTGTTAAGTGACGATATAAAATATCTACCTCCCGTAAAAGATGATAAGAATAATTTTACATATGAATACTCTGGGAAAAATACGAGCGCAGGTGTAAACTCAATAACAAATGTAACCTACCTGAAGTATGAAGGTTATAACCCATTCTATGCCATTGATAGTAAATATAATCAAGCAAAGTTGGTAGATGGAAATAAAAGAGGAATGGAACGATTTATATTCTACCGATTCAAAGGTAAAGGTGGAGGCCTTGTTGATTTAGATAATATGCTTGTTGCTGTTGACACATATACTTCCTTAATTTTTAGTTATGCTGTTCCAACTGAATTCTTTTCAATTCTTGGACAAGATAACCCTACAAAATGGGAGCCAGTTGAAGTAGCGGCAACTGCACCTGATGGTCAAAAATATAAGTTTTATGAGTATGATCCTGCTGGATATATTGACACCATTACTGGAAACTTTGTTATGTATGACTGGTATATAAATAATTTGTCGAATGCAAATGCCTCTAATCCTACAAATTTCTACCCACAGTTTACAGGGGTTTCACCGTATTTAATAAATTTTGAAGTGAAAAAACCTACTTTCAAAGTAAATCCAAGTGAAAACCTAGTAGATACAGATAGTAAGTATTATACAGAACTAAGCAATTTTGCATTTGATACTCCACCTGGCACTGTGGATGCGTACAATATATATCGCATTGATGACTCTAGCACAGAGCGAAAGCTGATTAAAACAATTAATGTTATTGGTGCGAATCTAGAAGAAGAAACTTATAAAGACAAAAATGCTCTTATCTTAACAAAAAATCCTCAATACAGTATTGAAGCAATAGATGAAAATGGTAACATTATAGGTTCAGCGAGCGATTTACTTGAAGGAAAACGAACCTTAACAGATAGAGAAGTAGTATTAGCTTCGATAGAGACAATGCGGTACGCCCTTATTGATAATAATGCTCACGGTAGTGTAACTGGAAAAATGACAGTAAGTGATGCTAGTGGGGGTACATTTGACTATAAAAAAACAGGACTGTTTACTGCTACATATATCTATACTTTAATAGACTACATGCCCAATTTTTTAAGTTTGTCGACGGTAAAAGATCATGAAGTTACATATCAGTCTAAGGGTCTTTTAACTAGTATTCAAACTTCCACAGAGTTTACTGGTAGCATCGATGTTAAAGATAGAGGTGTACTCTTATTTAATAATATAGAAATTTCTAATAATGATAAAGATGCACCAGACTGGAGCAGTGGTACGCTTGATTATACGGTTGGGTCTAAACCTACCATTCCATATACATCTACAGATATTCCGTTTGGATTTTATATGACTAAAGATGCATTTATAACTGCAATTTTAGGTGATAACAATGAGTATGAGCAAGAATAATTTAAAATAGGTATAAGATAGTGAGGTAAACAAGATGAAGCAATCTATTATGAAAAAAGCAGTATTAATTGGTGTTATTTTATGTATTTCGATAAATCTATATTCTTTTGATAAGGGTTGGGTTTTTGGTTTAAGAGCGGATTTTGGAGGATCTTTAACCCTTCCCGAAATTTCTGAAAGTACTTTGGATTTTTTGAATCCTAAAGCAGAGAGTATGACTGGTTTTTTAAGTGGCTTATTAATTGGTGGAGAAGCTTCAGCTGGTTATATTTTTGACTCGAAAGACTTATTCTCGTTGCCAGATGACCATGCATTTTCTGGGATAGGGCTACACGGATATATTGGTATGGGCATGGGAAATGTATCGCAAAAAATTACTGCAGAAGAAGCAGGGGAGCCATTCGATATATTTATTGTAGTTGATTATACCCCTGTTGTAAATTTTGGTGCTAAAGCTCATGCTCTGTTTTTTAATAATAGGCTATCTGTAGGGCTTGGAGTAGGAGGTAAAGCAATACTTGATTATACACCTCAATATTTAATGTATTCAACGCTACCTAATACTATAAAAACTGAAATAGGTACAGTAATTGTTCCTAACGATTTATTAACAAAGTTAAATCCCCTTGGCTTTTCAGCGCGTTTTGAATTAGGTTACGCTATTCCAATGCTTCCAACAACCGAGTTTGTTCTAGGTTTTTATACTCAGTATAACCTCTATTCACCTCAATACTTGACTGTTCCACCGACATTAGAGGCCCTTGCACAATCAAATGCAACCCCTCCTGATTCATTAGATTTTTCAAGAGAGTTTTCCGATTATTGGCTTAATTCCTTGGATTTCGGTGTTAATATCGGAATTGCATTAAAATTGTAACGATAAATCCTACTGAGAAGTAGGATTTTTTTTCCCCTAGTAATTTTCCTTCTTTTACGATATACTAAGCTTGGAGGAAGATGTGAGTTCTGTTTTTGTTTTACTTTCTGCAAGTTTGCTTTCTTTTTTCTTTGCTGAATATAAACCTCATTTTTTTGATAAGACTTGTAAAAGATTATTTGATTTACTCATTATTACATTGAATAGATTAATTTTTCAACGAATAGTACTGAAAAATGCTTTGATAATTTTTTTCACAGTGCTTATTTCATTCGTAGTTCCAGTACTGTTTTTAGAAATATTGTCAAATCTTTCCCTTATAGTTTCATTTATTTTTGAAGTTTTTATTGTGTTTTTAATACTTGAAATACCCAAAAATTTTAGTACTTACGTACATGGCTTTGATGACCAAACTGAGATTTCAAATAAAATTATATCATCTATTATTTCTTTTGTAGACAATTTTTTTATACCAGCACTATGTGTTACAATTATAGGTGTACCACTAGCATTGGTATATCGAGCTTTTTCTTGTATGGTAAAAAAAATTATGTATGAGTCTGATGATACACTTTTTTTTATAATTAAAACGATGAATATATTATACTTTGTTCCATCGTACTCAATAGTACTTACAGTTTTTACTTCTTCAATTTTTTTACCATATTGCAACACAAAGAATGCATTTGAAGTATTTTGTAGAGACAGAAAAAAAATAACGCCCTATTGGCTTTCAAGGGTGTTAAGCGTGTGTATTGGAATGTTGTGCCTTGAAATACCTATATCAAGGATGAGTAACAGTGTTGTTATAACTGAAAAAATTGGCGTTAAAAGTAATGAGATTAATGAACAAACAATTGAAATGATGTACTACGTTTTGTTTAGTTCTAGCTGTATAATTATATCAATTTGTGCACTTTTAAGGCTAATAGTAATGTGGGGACTATGGTAAAAATCAGGGAGATTGTATGATTCATATTTATTGCGGAGATGGAAAAGGAAAAACAACATGTGCTATGGGGTTAGCGCTACGAGCTCTTGGTAGAGAAATGAGTGTTGTGGTAGCACAATTCTTAAAAGGTTCAACAAGTGGTGAAATACTTCAACTAGAAAAAATAGATGGAGTGAGAATATTTCGACTTGAAGAAGAATTGCCTTTTACTTTTCAGATGAGCAGCGAGCAAAAAAACAGGGCATTACAGCTACATAATAGAATTTTTCAAAAAGCGATTCATTTTGTAAATGCAGGATATTGTGATATGCTTATTTTAGATGAACTTTTGTCAGCATTAGAAACAGAATTAATTGATTCAAAGATGGTTATGAATTTTTTGGAAAGTATTAATAATAAAGTTGAAGTAGTAATTACAGGAAGAAATCCTCCTGAAAATATAATTGATTTGGCCGATTATATTACTGAAATGAGGCTACAAAAACACCCCTTCGAAAAAGGGGTGCCAGCTAGAGAGGGTATTGAATATTAAATACATTCCTCTAAATGTTCATAAGTTGTCTATATAAGTTGACAGCTTATGAATCTAAGGTACATAGATGTTCTTTTGGGAGAGAAGAACTAACTATCTTTTGTACCATTTCTGGTATTTGAGATTGTTCATCTCGAGACAATCCTTTTGTTTGCACTGCAGGGTGAATTGTTAATACTACTTTTGCATTGTTAAAGCCTATTTTTTTATGCATCATTTGCCAAGTGCCATCAATAGTAACGGGTACAATTGGAACCTCTGCTCTATAGCCTAATTTAAAACTGCCTTTTTTAAACTCTTGTATTGGGCCTCCCTTGCTCCTTGTTCCTTCAGGGAAAATAACTTGAGAGTAACCATTTTTTAATTTTTGAACGGATTCTTCCATTGCTTGTATAGATTGCTTTCTATCTTTTCTTGATATAAAAGTACATTGCATGTACTTCATCCAAGGTGAAATAATGGGTACTTTTATCAGTTCTATTTTTGCCATAAATGAAATTTGCTTATCTACATAGCCTAATAAAAGAGGAATATCCATTACACTTTGATGATTTCCCACAAATAATACAGCACTATCTTGTGGTAGATTTTCTGACCCAACCACTTCCACCTTTGTTTTACCAAAATAGAAAATTCTACTTGCCCACCATTTAGTAACTTCTTTTATGAATGTATCTCGTT
>CAYJHL010000086.1:0-3351 GCA_964369585.1 uncultured Treponemataceae bacterium
CATCTGAAGGGCCTATAATCATATAAAAAAATACCACCCCTAAAATTGTAAGGCCTGAATGTGTTACTTAAAGACTAAAAAAATATAATCGGATATAAAAGCTCTTTTAGAGACTTTTCTTATTTGAGTTAATAGATTTCAATGTTACCACCTCCTCTTTCTTAAAGAGATCTCTAAACTTCCAAATTATCTCTATTCTATTTTCATCATAAACATAGATTGTTTCTATAAACATCTTTACCATTTCATTGGTTAAATTTTCGCTATTTAAAAATACATCTATCAGCTTAGTAGCTTCTTCATTTATCAAACCTTGTTGCTTCTTGCTTCTCACCTCTTCAATTTCATTTTCCAGTTTTTCTATTTTAATATCACCTTTAGATTTCAAGTCAATAAATTTTTCTTTTGAAAGCTCTCCTTCAACATACTGTTTATACTGCCTAGCTTTAAGTTTTTTTACTCCTTCAATCTGCATTTGCAATTCACTAAGTTTAGTAACCATGGTATTAGAACTCATATTCTGTTTTTTGATTTCACGTTGCAAATTTAAAACAAATAAATTTATTGCATTATAAATATTTCTTTCTATTTCAAGTTCGCTAGCTTTAGCACCGATGCAAGTTGTCTTATCATAACGTACATAATTAGGACATCTATATGCCTTATTTTTCGCTTTATACTTAGTACTTATCATATTCCTCTGGCAATATCCGCATTTTAAAAGAGACTTCAAAGGGTAATCATGAATCCGATGTTGTTTGTGTTTCTTCCCCTTCCCCAGTATTTCTTGCACCTTTATATAATCTTCTTTACTAACTATAGCATCATGCATATCTTCAACAATAATTGGCTCAACAGCAGCAGTCTTTCTTTTTCCGATTTCTATTATTTTTCTCTTACGACTAACCACTGCTCCTGTTACTATTTGATTAGATAAAATTTGAGTAACTGCACAAATTGTCCATTTCGACTTATCCGAAACATTATTAAACTTCTTCGAGTCAGGATTATTTCTTTTAAAATATTGTGACTTAGTAAGCACACCTTTTTTATTTAGTTCTAGTACAATCTCCCCTTTACTTTTCCCCTCTATAAACTTCTTAAAAATGTACTTTATTACATCTGCTGCTTCTTCATCAATAGCTAGTTTATACTTTATAGATTCATGCTTCTTATATCCGTAAGGAGCATAGGCTCCAATAAATTTACCTTGCTTCATCATATGAACTTTAGCTTCTGAAACCTTAACAGATAAGTCTTTACTATAGCTCGCGTATATTATATTACGCATAGCCATTTCCAAGCCGCCTGTAGTCCCTTTATAGTCATCACTATCATAATTATCATTAATAGAAATAAAGCGAACACCAAGAAACGGAAAAACACATTCCAGATAATTCCCCGCTTCAATATAGTCTCTAAAGAAACGAGAAAAATCACGAACGATAATAGCTTTTACATCTCCTTTTTGTACCATATCCATCATCTCAATATATGAAGGTCTTTTCTCATTTGTTCCTGTAAACCCATCATCACAAAATTCTAACCTATCAATATCAGAAAGGCCCAAAATTCCATCTAAATATTCATGTAAACTCATTCTTTGATTTGATATACTTTCACTTTCGTTTTTCCCCAAATTATAATCTTCATCTGCTTGCGATAATCTAATATATAATGCTATACTCATAAGGTTTTCTCCTTCTTTTTTATTTCTTTTACACATGACACAGTAAGCGCATAAATATCCGAATATTTCATTGTAAGTTCTATATTTCCTCCTTCATGAACTTCAACCTTTTCAACACACTCATCTACCAAAGCCTGTGTTAATTTTTTTGCTTTACTCACTGATTTCATAAGCTGTATCCATTTATTTTCGCTAGACATCGCTTCATTGAATTTTCTTCTTCGCAAAACTGCATCTTCAAGTTGTAAATTTAGTTTCTCAAAACTATCATCAAAACTAGTTTTTATATAGGTATATTCTTCTTCTGATAAAATCCCTTCAACAAAATCCTCATAAAGTCTTTCTCTCCTTTTTTGCATTCCATTCAGTTTCAAATCTAATCCTTTTATCACTGCATTTTGATGGTCTCTAAGACTCTTCTCCCCTGCACTCTCTTGAAGACTAATAAGCAGTTTTTCATAATTTAAGGCAACCTTAACTTGTAGCTTTATTGCCGTTAATACTTTTTCTTCAAGTTGGTTTAATTGCAAGTTATGAGGTGTACACATTGGTGATAAGCGCCTTGCATTATGGCTACAAACATAAACTGCATACCAAACTCCTTTATCTTCTTTGCATCTACTATAATTTCTTTTATGCTTTCTAAAATACATTTTACTGCCGCAATCAGCACAAAATATTTTCCCTTCAAACAAGTTTATAAATTTCGCTCTAGTTGCATCTGATTCAGTCATTTTTCTTTGGCGTTCTGCTGATGCAAATTCCATTATTACTCTTACTTTCTCAAAATCCTCGCGTGAAATTAATGGTTCATGTGTATCTTTATAATAAATCTGCTTTTCTTTATCTTTAGCTATTTGACTGTTAATTCCCTTATATAAAGCTCTCTCTGTTTTTCCTAGCAGTCTATCTCCTATATAGAATGGATTTTTCCAGATTCTATATAGTGTGCCGGCACTCCAACTAACCTTTTTTCTGCCGTTTCCGCTTTTTACTCCAGTTTCATATTTACGAAAGTCCGCAGTGGGAACATTCATATCATTTAACCTATTTACAATCTCCCTAACAGAAATACCCTCAATTTTCCACTGGAACATCATTTTGACATAATGAGCAACTTCTTTATCAACAACTACTTCCTTGTTTTCGTTCCACATATATCCAAACGGAATGCTACCTGTCCTAAAACTTCCATCTTCCATTCTCACCTTAATAGCAGAAGATACTTTTCTTGAAATGTCTTTGCTATATAATGAATTTATCATGTTCTGAAGGGGTATCATTAGAGCTTCATTAGTAGTATCAATTGTGAAGCTATCATATCTTTCTTTTATCGATATAAACCTAAGGCCTATGTTTGGAAATATTCTCTCCAAGTACGTTCCTGTTTCAATATAATCTCTTCCAAAACGCGATAAGTCACGGACAATTAAACATTTTATTTTGCCTTGCCTTATTTCCTCCATTAGTCTATTAAACTCAGGTCTATCAAAAGTCGTACCCGTTTTACCATTTTCTATAAAAGTTTCAACTAAGTTAAATTGTGGATTTTTTTCAACATACTCTTTGCAAATTTCAATTTGATTTTTTATCACATCTTTGTCCTCTGATTTACCACCATTTTCAATCGAAAGTCGTGCATAAATTGCAGTAGGTATTCT
>CAYJHL010000086.1:3451-5608 GCA_964369585.1 uncultured Treponemataceae bacterium
TCCACATAATCATCTTTGCTAATAATTCCATCTGCTAAATCTTCATAAAGCCTTAATTTTAACTTTCTATATCTTTCCACTTCAGCTTCTAAGATTTCTATCTGCTTTTTATGACAAATTTCACGTTTTTCTTTATAAGGTAAGTTTTCAATAATCTCAAGTGCTTTCTCGAGATTTGCTACAAGCTCTACTTGATCGTGAATAGCAGTAAATACTTTTTCTTCTACTTCTGAAATGCTAATTCTATGAGCTGTGCAAGTTTTATCGCGTTTATTTTTTGAGCATACATAATAGTAGTATTTTTTATATTTTGTTGGTACAACTTTTCTAGTCATTGCACACCCACAATCTGCACAGAAAACAAATCCTGATAATGTATTTTCACTGTTATCCTCTTTAGATCGCATATCACGTTTTAACATTTCTTGAATTGAAAGGAAGTCCTCTAAGCTTACTAGAGCCTCATGTGAATTTTCTACAACTATCCATTCACTCTCATCTTTGTTCTGTATGCTTTTAACTTTATAATTTGGAGTTCCTCTTTTCCCTTGTGTTAAAGTTCCTAGATATATAGTGTTGCAAAGTATTCTTTTAACTGTGGTATATTCCCATTTTGAACAGCCTGTAGTTTTAAATACTGTTTCAAATTTAACCCCTTGTGATAACTTATATTCCATTGGAGTTAATACGGCCATTTGATTAAGCCTAGTAGCTATTTTCCCAACACTCATCCCATCCTTAAACAGAGAAAAAATCATTTGTATAGTTTCTCTTAAATTTTCATCAACCACTAACTTATGTCGATTTAGCGTATCTCTCATATATCCGTAAGGGCAAAAGTTCCCTACATAGTCACCATTTTTCTTTTTAATTTCTAAACTAGAACGTATTTTAACCGAAATATCTTTACAGTAAGTATCGTTAATAAGATTTTTAAAAGGCAGGACAAAGCTGTCAGAGTGAGCGTTCGAAGTTAAGCTATCATAATTATCATTAATTGCTATAAACCTTATCCCCAGTTGCGGAAATATTTTTTCTAAATACCTACCCGCATCAATGTAATTTCTACTAAAACGTGATAAATCACGAACTATGATACAATCAACCTTTTTATCTCTAATAAGTTTTTCCAGCTCAATAAATCCTGGTCTATCAAAAGTCACTCCACTTATTCCATCATCGACTATAGCTTCTCCTACTAACTTTATATCTTTATGCTTAGATATATATTCTTCACAATAAGATTTCTGTCCCGCTATACTGTTACTTTCAATCTTATCTCCATCTTCTTTTGATAACCTGCAATATATAATCCCACGGTACACTTTTTCGGGCATAACTTTCACCTCCTAAATTTTCTATCCTTATTCAAAATGTACCACTATTATTTTCTTAAATCGAGGATGTCGATTTTAGTTTAAAGGCCCTTAAGGTAGTGAGCGATACAATCTTCCATCGTAGTCTCAGTATTTGAAAAACTAATCTTGACTACTGTTTTTCCATCCTTATAGCAATATGGATTTTTAATTTGACTTATATAATCTGTAAGCCTGTCCTCGTGACTAGCATTAGGGTCTATCTTTACAGCTTTTCTATCTACTAAGTCATCAATATTGATAGAACGAACATCTATATTTTTCATATCTTCTAAAATGGCTTGCATAATATTTCCTCCTCTTTCAATTGATATTCTTTAAAACAAAAGGATATGCAGACAGGAGAAAATCCCATCTGCACATAGTTTTTATTTTAAATTCTTAATAAATTTATTTTGTTATTTGCATTTATTTTTTTCCGTTGCCTTAATGCTTGGCATTATCAAAACTGAAGATGATTAATCTTCATCACAGGAATTTCACCTCCGCTGGGTTCTCCACCGGCTGCGTACAGGAGTATCATTATAGGTTTAAGGGATCATCGCAGTATAAATCATCATAATTTATTTTTGGAATTTCCATATCTTATCGCTCGTACCTTTGATATCTCTATCATCGCTTTATTATAGAAACTTGTGTTTCTACAGGTAGTCCTCGCGTAGTTTCCCCACTGCTTTACCTTTCAGTCCTTAAACTAATGTATTTTGATAATTGTCTATTCAGTTTTCAAGGTACAATGAAAGAGACGTTATCCCTTTCAACTTACAACCTACAAAACATT
>CAYJHL010000086.1:5708-7849 GCA_964369585.1 uncultured Treponemataceae bacterium
TAAATTGCCATTGCTTCATTTCTAAGTAACCTAAATGTATCATTGTCAACCTCACAAATTTCTCCTGTTTCTTTTATTCTTATATATGTCTTTCCTTCTATATCTTTCCACAAATCATAATCAAATTCTTTTGGTGTTCTCATCTTTTTTCCTCCTAATTTTCAACTTTTAAATTTCTGATTTTTAAAAATTGAAAATATCGGAGGGGATCTAGCCCTTGCCTTTTGCATAAAAAAACCTTCCTGCATTAATTACAGAAAGGTATGCCAATAAAAAAAGAGCCTCAGTTATTTATAGTTATTTGACACTGGCTAACAAAAATATATCAAAGGCTATTACCTTTAAGATATTTTTGCTCACTCCGGTGCCAAGATGTCTACACATGTTACTGTGGCTCTAGCACTCATACTGCGAGCTGCAATATAAGCGTTTATTTCTTACATATTCAAGCGTATTCTTGAATTTTATTTTTTATTTAATCTTCTCATATTTATTAGGTCTACTAAGACCAACTTGTTACATTTTCTACATTTGTTTTCAATGTACCCTGTGCTTTCAGCATATACTGTAAAAGCTGAATGCCCACAGTGATAACATTTAATAGTTCTACTTTCTTTATTTTGAATACTTCTTCTTGCATTCCTTATTTTATGCATTAATTCTTCTTGCGGTATATTAGTATAAATTTTCTTCGGCATAATACCTCCTAATAATTAAATCTATATTCATCATTTATATATCCTAATTGTTTAAGTCTTATCATTGCTGCTGTTTTAGATACTTTGAAATGATTGGAAAAATAATAAATTATAACCTCAGTTCTAAGCTGAGTCTTTTGCTTTGTTACTGGAACTTCATTCTTCACATAAATCAAGTAGTTTTCCATAAACCTCAAAACTTGATTTCTTGGCATAAGTAGCGCTGCACCTAGGTAATTCGCTTGCCATTCATTCCAGTTTTCTTCTGTTTGTAATCCCTTTACTTCATTTGAAGTTCTCATAGAATATCTTCTACTAGTTTTGTTTTTTTCTTCTTCACTTTGCATATGGTAAAGAATTTGATGTGACACTTCATGAGCTAGTGTAAATCTTCGCTTCCCGCATAGACCTTCTACTTTACCAATTTCAACAAAGCTATTGTCTAAAATGATTTGATTTTTCTTGATACGTAATACTCTTCTATATCCATCAACTTTAATTATAAATGATGTGTCCTCATAAGCTGTGATTCCCAAAAGACTATTATCATCAGATAACTTCTCAAATGTAACTTTCAACCCTAGATAATCCGTTGCTAGTTTGTTTATGGGTGTGTGACCATTGCTTTCCTTTTCCTTTGACATAAAATCGCAAAGAATACTATCTGCTACTATTTCAATATCTTCTTTAGTTAATATCATTGTATATACTGTTTTGCTTCCACAAACCATCTGCTGCCTTCTTGAAATAAATAAGTTTCCTTTCCACAAACCATTACAGTATACCTTAGCCCGTAGCCACCAGCCTTAAGTGCAGCTGCTTTGTCAATGTATTTTACTCTATCTACTTCATAAACTTTTCCGTCTTCCCAAGTTATGGCAAGTGGAAGGTTTACTCCTTCCTTATTTGCTCTTAGTAATACCTCTACATATACTTTTCTATATATTTCTTTCATCGCCCTACCTAACTTCACATTTTATCGTAACTTACTTTATCTAATTCCCCTTTTCTTGACGTTTTATGAAATTCATGTTATATTTATGTAAATGGATTTCATAAAAGTTGATTTTATTTTATGTTATTAAATAACATAAGTCAATACTAAATATGTAAATTAATTTCACTTATGTAAAAGGAGATGAAAATGAATTTTAGTGAGAAGTTGAAAGCAGAAAGAAAAAAATCAAAACTAACACAACAAGCCTTAGCAGATAAAGTTGGTGTAACACTTAGAACAATTGCAAGTTATGAGTCTGATAATCGTTATCCTCGAAGCAGAGAGATATATAATAAGCTATCCGAAGCTTTAGGTGTAGACGTAAATTATTTATTGACCGAAAATGAAGACTTTGCTTTACAAGCACACCAGAAATATGGGAACAATGGAGGAAAACAAGCTCAGGCTTTAATCGATCAAATAGGCGCATTATATGCAGGGGGAAA
>CAYJHL010000087.1:0-3243 GCA_964369585.1 uncultured Treponemataceae bacterium
TAACTCTGTTACATTTGATAGCTCTATTGGGGTAACACTTGGCTCAACTGGTTTATCAGGAGAATATCTTGCTTCAATGACTGCAACTATGAACACGATAAACCTAAATGCATCCACGGTAGGTGCAGCAACGCAGGAGTACAATGGCAATGTTGTGCTTGATGAAAATATAACCTTCTATGCGCCAGATGGTACCGTTTCATTTAACGAAGCTATTACCGATACAGGAACGAGAAGCTTAACAATTCAAGGAGCTGGAAGTCCTATTCCTCAACCTCAGGCTGTCACCTTTGATGGAGCTGTAGATATTGGAAGCCTCAATGTAACGGCAACAACTATAAACATAAATGGTGGTTCTGTTTTAACTACAGGTGCACAAACTTATACAGGAGCGGTAAATCTAGATTCAACTGTTTCTAATACCACAAACCTTAGAACAACAAATAGTAACATGCTTTTTGATGGGGCTGGTACGGTGGATGGTGAAGATATTCTGGATATTACTGCAGAAACAGGAACTGTAACCTTTAATGGGGTTGTGGGAACAACAGCTCTTACAAGTATAGATATTACTGCAACCACTATAAACATAAATGGTGGGTCTATTTCTACAGATGGAGCTCAATCCTACACAGGGGTAACAACATTTAATAAACCCACCACAATAGGCACAAACACTGCAGATGTAACATTTACTGGTACTTTAAATGCGTCAACTGCAACTCAAACGTTAAACGTGGGTACAGATTCTGCTAGAATCGGAGCGTTTGAAGTTACCGGTGCTGTTGGTTCGAATATTGGTGCTTTCAATATATATGCGAGTGCTGATATTTCTTTTGAAAGTACACTTGAACTTGACGGTACCACTATATTTAACACAAATGGTGGAAACGTAAGATTTACTGATACCGTGAATGGGGCAACAAGAGATTTAACCGTTATTTCAAGCGGAACTATCAGTTTTGGTGCTGCAATAAGTAACTTTAATAATATTACTGCCAATGCGGGAATGAATGTAATTTTTAATAGTAATGTAAATGCAACAGGCATTCTTTCTCTAAGCGCTTCAACATCTACAACAGAAATTGTTGGTGTTGAGTTTAATGGGAATGTAACAGCAGGCACTTTTTCTATAACAAATACAAGTGATGCCTATATTGGTAGTGCTTCTGCTTTTACTATCGGAACTTCTAATATTAATTTCCCGCGGCATGTATACATAATGGCAGGCGATAGTAATGCCGTAAGCTTTAATAAGCCGCTCATAGTCGGAAACAGCTTTTTATTGCGAAACGGAGATGTAACATTAACCGATTCTCTTAGCACCACTATTGGTGACGTTGTGCTTTTGGGTAGTGGTTATGTTTATGATTATGTAAATGGAAGTGAAAAAGTAAGCTATCTTTTGTCATATACACTAAATACTGACTTTACGGAAAATCAAAATTTTAGAGCTATTACTTCTGTTACAATGCGCCAAACTATACCAAGCCTAAGTACAGATATTGATGCAAGGGTATCAATATCAGGAACCATTACAAACCTTGCCGGCAAAACAATTAACGTAGGTAAAAACTTTTATGCTAACAGTATAGATCTTAATGGTACTTCAAGTAATAACTGGACGCTCCGACTTCCAGATAATAACAGTGCTAATGCAGCTTTTGCAGAAGCACGAAACTTAAATGTTTCATATTGTACTGTTGAGTCAAAAGGAACTTTTTCATGGGTAGCGGCAGCAGGTTGTACAAACAATGGTGGAAATGTAAATACTGATGTTACACAAAATACAGGTTGGTGGTTTTCTAGGCCTCAAATCAGAAATAACGACTACGCTGTTTCCAAAAATACCGATTTAAGCGGAACCTACACTGTAACAGACGACATAGTTCGAGTTGAGTTTCAGTATGGCGACGGTACTCCTGCTCTAATTGAAAATACAAATAATGAAATTAGCGCTGCTGTTTCAAATATAAAACTCAATACAGGGGTAGATTATTCAGCTGGGTTTGCTTTTTCCGGCTCTTTTACAAATCCTGAAGGAACAATAACAACGAATGGAAAAGGAGATCTCTCAGTTTTCTATCTTCGTGTAAGTCAAAATCCGGCAAATGCAGAACAACGTTGGAATACCGATGCCACAGGTTTAGACTCAGGAAATGATCAAAGTACTGATATGGGGCGAAGCGGAGTTGTTCCTGCGCATAGGGAAACTATTCCTAATGTGCACATTCCCATTGCGCTTAACACAGTGTATGAAACGCTTAGGGACCAATATAAAAACCGTATTGCAACGGTAAATCATAGTGCAACTGCAGACCGTGCTTCACCTGTTTTAGCAGAAGTTTTTACGGGGCAAGAGGTGCACGAATCAATAACTGAGCAAAAAGAATATGATGCACACAATTTTATTGAATTGCGGTACTCAGAACCTGTAACATTTGGTGTAACAGACTTAGATACTGGAACAATAAATATTCGTTCTACCAGTGCCTTGGGGCATATAGAAAATGATGATACAGAAATAGAAGTATCAGGTTTATTAAAAGTGCCCGGTTCCCTTACTACAGGCAATAAGAGGGACTCCTCTAATGGTTTTGTAAACGCTTTGTATAGAAACTTCAATTTTGATGGAAGCGATTCAACAGAGACACAAAGCCACCGTTTGCGAGTATCTATTGCAGGTTATGTAGATGGAAAGGTAACTGTTAATGGACAAAGCGTAAATAATTACCCTGGTTATATTGATGAAGCTACTAGCCCATCAGGAATAGTGACTGTTTTAGAAAATATAAACATAAAAGATATAAGTGACGCTAAAAACATCTTAGACCATGCCAATGAATTTCAACCAACTGTCAGCACCGTTGCATCATTAATTACAACAGAAGATGCTCTTTTTAGCCCTTGGGATACATCTCCACCTTCTCTTGCACACGTTAAATGGGATGGCACCTCAGATTATGAAATTTTGGCGGTTCCGAATGCATCTGGAACCAGTGTTGACCGTTTTGAGTTTCACTTTCACGACAATACTCTTTCATATAGTGCTTCAACACCAACTACGGAGCGGTGGGTAAATGGCTTTGGGTGGGGAGAAACAGTTCCTCGTTTTCTACTCGATACCGTTGGTGGATCTCGCCCAGATTATACGCTTCCAACCGATTCAACAGCAACAAAAGGTGGGCTTCGCACTTCAAGCTTAGTTGGCGCAACTGATGCTTTTACAATACTTGAAACTAC
>CAYJHL010000087.1:3343-7760 GCA_964369585.1 uncultured Treponemataceae bacterium
TTTACTTTAATAAAGCGGTAGATTATGACTCAGGCCTTCCTGCTCACATTCTCTTAGAAGATATGCATGAAGAATTTGGGTTTTATACTTCAGCCGATGAAACAAGCAAAATTGCAGACCTTCATGCAACTGCTGCTCGTATAGCGTTTCATACAGAAACTTCTACAGGTCTCATCTTAACACTTAGCAGGGCACTAAAAGAGGATGAATTATTTACAATTAACCTCCGCCCAGGTAATGATGATGAAAATTTTGCAATATTTGGAGAAAATGGTGCAAAGGTAAATAGTCTTGGGCGATTCCCTGTTACCTACTTTGGGGTAAACACGGTGTTCCCGCTTAATGCAATTTCTCCTTTAGACTTTACCATAGATACACCTCTATCAACTGGTGATGTGAGCGTCATAAACTTTGACGGTTCAAAAGGATTGTACGCACATAGGGATATAACTATGCAAGTGCAAGTAGAAAATGGGGTTGCTCCTCTCAATGATACAAGTATTCTACCGAAAATACATTTAGATTCAAATGCAGAACCAATAACCTACACTGAGCGATACAAAGAAGAAACAGGTGAAGATATTACTTTCTGGATGCCATCGTATTCTGACCCAGCATCGGTTTTTTCTGAGTTTTATAATGATAAAAGCCTCGAATTTGATCCAAATGAAACTGACGGTGGCCTCGATAGGTATACTTTCACAATTGGTACTGATGACATAGGTAGAGATTCTGGGTATACTATGCAATTCTTGTTTGAAATGGGAAGAATTAAAACATCAGTTGACGGTGTGCTATCAGCAGATGCAAATACACCTTTGTACCATATTAATATTCCTACAATCACCGATTTAGGGCAGTTTAGTATGTTTGCTTTTAGGGTTTTTGAAGATACTCAACGAGGTGGGGTAACAATCCTCAATAATGTTATCAATTCTAATGAACGAGAAGAAACATTGGTTGAGGTTACAATGCCCCAAAACGGCAACTTAAATGTTACTGTATTAACTTTGGATGGAGACGTTGTGCAAGTATTAAGCCGCGGGCAAAAATCGCAAGGCAACCATTATTTTACGTGGAATGGTACTAACAATGCAGGAAATGCAGTGGCTCGAGGTATGTACTTTGTTCGTGTTGTAGGGCCAGGCCTCGATGAAACCCGAAAGGTTATGGTAGTTAAAGAGTAATTGATAATTAATAATGCATAATTAATAATTATTAGGGCGTAGATAATTAGGAATGTGGCGGGCAGAGCGGTGAAGAAAGGGGAACCACAGATTAAAGGATTTTTGGGATTTCTATCGGTAAATGCTACCGGAATTGTAACAAAACATAAAGACAAATACGTGCCAAAAATATAAATATTTTTGATTTATATTTTTTTGTGGTTCTTGGAATAAAGACTAGATACTAAAAAATAAAAATCTGTGTAATCTGTGGATTTAAAAATGAAAAAGGATCATTAATGAAAAAATTGCAAGGATGTGCGTATCTTGCCTTTGATGAGCATAAAAAACAACTAAAAGATGAGCTTAAAAGGCGTTTTGGTTATACAACAGAGCCTATTGAATATGAAAATCTTCTCTATTATGAACATGAAAAGTATGTAGAGCCTTCATGGGCAAAAACATCTCTTTTAGAAGTATTTGAACTTTCTTTTGAATCAATTTCGCAAGCAGCAAACGCCCTTAAAGAAGTAATGCGTAATTGGTCTGCATATTCGTACCAGCATTTTAGGCGAGCTACGCTTATACAGGAAAAGCTTCCATATATTAATACAAAGCTAAAACCTTTTCCTTTTACGGTGCCAAACTCTTCTATAGGCCTTTTTAGCCTAATAGATAAAAACACTGCTTTGGTATTTCCTAATAGTACATCTTTGTTTCCTGGGGGAAACATAACACTAATAGAAGATCATGAAAATCCTCCAAGTAGAGCGTACTTAAAGTTCCAAGAAGGATTAATTCGATTTAATCACCGTTATGGAATACTCCCAGTGCAAGGCGAAAAATGTTTTGATGCTGGTGCTTGCCCAGGAGGTTGGACGTGGGTACTTACTGAATTAGGTTGCAACATTTTTGCGGTTGATAGAAGTGAACTTGACCCTCGTTTAATGAAAAATCCCCTTGTGGAGTTTAAAAAGCACGATGCGTTTACCCTGCCTCCAGAAGATCTCGGAAGCTTTGACTGGGTTTTTTCAGACGTTATTTGTTACCCTGAAAGACTTTTAGAGTGGGTGAAAAAGTGGATAGAATCAGGGCTCGTAAAAAATATGATTTGCTCAATAAAAATGCAAGGCGAAACTGACTGGATGCTTATAGATGAATTTGCAAAAATACCAAATGCCTACGTGCAGCACTTGCAGTATAATAAGCACGAATTAACGTGGATGTGGCATAGCAATTAATAATTAATAATGAACAATTAATAATTGATTTTATTCCTTCACACGTGTATAATACTCTTATGTATGGATTTATTCGTGTTGCGTGTGCAAGTCCTTTGGTAAGTGTTGCCGATTGTGGAAAAAATGCACAAGAAATTATTTCTCTTATTGAAAGGGCTCAAAAAGAAGGTGTTTCCCTTGTTGCCTTCCCTGAACTCTGCATTACAGGTTACACCTGTTCAGACCTTTTTTTTCAAAGTTCGCTTCAAAATGAGGCATTGAAAGCTCTTGCAAAAATTGCTCATAGTACAAAAAATAAAGCAATTACAGCAGTAGTTGGCCTTCCTTTTGCGTATGAGGGAGCTTTATATAATGTTGCAGCAGTTTGTTCAGATGGCCAAGTTATAGCCTTGGTTCCAAAAACACATATCCCAAACTATTCAGAGTTTTACGAAAAACGCCATTTTACAAAGGCGTTTGATGGAATAAAAATAGCACAAGTCCAAAATACTCATGCAAAATCATATGAAGTGCCATTTGGTACAAATCAGATTTTTTCTGCGTCGTCAAATAGAGATGTAGCATTTGCAGTGGAAATTTGTGAAGATCTATGGGTGCCAAGCCCGCCGTCAATTAAACATGCCCAAAATGGGGCCTCCATTATTGTAAATCTTTCTGCAAGCAATGAAGCTGTGTCAAAAAATGACTATCGGCGCTTATTGCTTTCATCTCATTCAGCACGTCTTATGTGCGCGTATGTGTATGCAGATGCTGGAAGAGGCGAGTCGACAACCGATGTTGTATTCTCTGCTCATAACCTTATCGGAGAAAACGGCTCGTTGTTGGCAGAAAGCCTTCCTTTTTCAGAGGATAGCTTTTGCGTTGCTGATATCGACACTGAAAAACTTTTACAAGAAAGAATAAAAAACACATCATTTGCCTCGTGTGCGTCACAAAATAAAGAAACATACACCACCAGTGAAGTTCAGCTTCACGAGCTTGTACAGCCTCTTTCAAGGCATGTTGAACCGTATCCGTTTATTCCAAATGATGCTAGTGCTGTTGTGGAGCGCTGTAAAGAAATTGTCCAAATGCAAACGGCAGGGCTTGTGCAACGACTTCGACACATGAACTGTACATCTGCGGTAATAGGTTTATCCGGTGGACTAGATTCTACGCTGGCCCTACTTATTGTTGTAGAAGCCTTTACGTATTTAAAGTATGATTTAAAAGGTATTGTAGCAATTACTATGCCGTGTTTTGGCACAACGGACCGTACGTATCATAATGCATGTCTTTTAGCCAAAGAAAGTGGTGTTACCCTAAAAGAAATTCCTATTACAAAAGCAGTTTTGCACCACTTTGAAGATATTGGACATGATAAAAATACAATAAACGCTACATATGAAAACTCCCAGGCAAGAGAGCGTACTCAGGTTCTTATGGATATGGCGAATGCAGTTAATGGTATCGTTATTGGAACAGGAGATTTATCGGAACTTGCACTAGGATGGGCTACATATAATGGTGACCACATGTCTATGTATGGTGTAAATGCATCTGTTCCAAAAACACTTGTACGTCACTTAGTTCGCTTTTACGAAGCAAGTGCAATACAGGATGGAAAGCAAGAGTTAGCACGTGTTCTTCATGATGTTCTAGAGACCCCAGTAAGTCCAGAGCTTATTCCAGACACAGATGGGAAGGGTGTTCAGGCTACAGAAGAAATTCTTGGTTCATATGACTTACATGACTTTTTCCTTTATTATTTTGTAAGGTGGGGGTTTTCACCTGATAAAATTCAATTTTTGGCAGAGCACGCATTTAAATCGGGTAAAGAAGACGAAATGTTTTCTAAAGAAGAAATAAAAAATAGGTTAATTCTCTTTATTAAGCGGTTTTTCTCCCAACAATTTAAACGCTCTTGTTTGCCTGATGGCCCAAAAATTGGTTCAATTAGCCTTTCTCCGAGAGGCGATTGGCGAATGCCGAGCGATGCCCATGTTGCACAATGGCTTGCAAAACTTGAAA
>CAYJHL010000088.1:0-7734 GCA_964369585.1 uncultured Treponemataceae bacterium
TTTCTTCTGTTTTTACAGAATGTTCTGTGCTATGTAAAAATCCATGAATTGGAGCGTCATATTTTTTTGCATTATGTGAAAAAGCTTTTCCAACTATTCTTCCTGTCCAAGGAAATAATACAGGGGCTTGTCTCCCCCAAACAGTTTTTTCGCCTTGCCACAATCTTTCAATGCCGTCTTTTGTTTTTACTGATACAATTTCAGCTCCACAAGAGTCAATAGTTACAGTTAAATATTCATTTGAAATTATCTTTTTCAAAGCGCTAGACCTTAACGTAATATCTTTGTTAAGACGCCATCTTTTTTGCGCCAGTTTTTGTTTACTTTAACTTGTAAATCTAAGTCTATTCTATAATCAAAAAGTTTTCTGAGTTCTTTTATAGATTCCACTCGGATTGTTTTTATCATAGTAGCACCTTTTCCAATAACCATTCCTTTTTGACTTTCTCGTTCAACTACCAAAAAGGCGCGCACCCAAAGTTCTTTGCCGTTTTTTCTCCATTCCATGTCTGAAATATCAACATAAATTGAATGAGGGATTTCGTCTCTTAGGCGCGTAATTGCTTGTTCGCGTACAATTTCTGCAATACGAAAATCAACTTCTTGGTCGGTATAATATTCTTCTGGGTATAAATTTGGGGCTTCAGGCGCAAGATCATAAAGGGCTTTTAAAAGTTCATTTATGCCAGTGTCTTCTTTTGCAGAAATTTCTAATGCCCGGTTTTCAGGAAAATTTTCAAATGTTTTTTCTATAAAAGTTTTACAAAGCGCTGGTTTTGAGTGTTTGTCATCAATTTTATTTATTCCAATTACTGTTTTATCAGCAAACGGTATAACGAGCTCTGCGGTTAACTTTTCTTCTTCTCCTGCAGGGCGTGTAGAGTCTAGCATATATAAAATGAGGTCTGCATCTGAAAGCTGATCTTGTGTAATTGTTTTTAATTTTAAGTTAAGTTTTTTTTCTGAATTATGATATCCGGGGGTGTCAATAAACACAAGTTGGCCAAAAGAAGTGTTTACGATACCTTTTACGGCATTTCTGGTAGTTTGGGGGATTTCTGAAACAATGGATATTTTCTCACCACTTGCGGTGTTTAAAAAAGTAGATTTCCCTGCTGAAGGTCGGCCTATAATGGCAACAACTGCTGTTTTTGTACTCATGCAAATAGTATACTAGAAATAGCAATGGTCGTCTATGGTTGTAAATCAAAATATTTTTATTTACCTGTTGCATTGACATAAATAAAAAATACAGTCATAATATAAGTAGAATGAATATGGCCGTTCCTATCATAATTGCAGGCGTAGTTATTTGTGTGGCAGTAGTAGTCTTTTTTACAACTTCTTCAAAAGGTGGAGGAAAGGGTAAAGATGATTCAGGAAAAAAAAGTCGCCAAGTAATCATTAGAGATGCCCAAAAAAGATTAAAACAAGATGCTCGTGATCCAAGGGGTTTAATACCGCTTGCTGCTATCTATTTCCAAGATCAAGCTTGGGATAAAGCATTAGAACTGTATAAAACACTTATAGAAATTGCACCTTTGCATTCTGGAGTAGACAAACGCGAAGCCTCTTTGAGAGCAGGGATTTGTGCTTTGCATACTAAAGATTTAGATTTTGCCTTTAAGAATCTTATGCTTGCTAGAAATGAAGACCCCGAAAGTTTTGATGTAAATTTCTATCTTGGTCAAACTTTTTTTAAAATGAAGCAATTTGATAACGCAATTCCTCTTTTAAACAAAGCTGCATTGATAAACAAAGAAAATGTAAAAGTGCATGAATACTTAGGCCTAGCTCTATATGAAAAAAAAGATTATAGAAAAGCTTTTCCTTATTTAAAATTGGCATTTGATGCAAACCCAGAAAATAAGAAAGTATTGTTTTCAATGGCAGAATCTCTATATAATTGTGGAAAAGAAGATAAGGCTCTTCCAGTTTTTTTACATCTACGCGCTGATCCTGAATTTGGAGCACGAGCTTGCTTGTACTCTGGTAGGCATCAAGCATCAAAAAAGCAAATAGAAAAAGCGATAAAAGATTATGAAATTGGACTAAAGCATACAGGGGCGCCTTTGGATGTTTTAACAAATATTCGGTATAATCTATCATTGGCAAATATTAGTATAAATAATATTCCTCGGGCTCTAGCAGTATTAAAAGAAATTCAAGCTACTTCTCCAGGTTTTAAAGACGTTCAGGCTCTAATAAACCGTTATCAAGAGATGAGCCAAAACTCAAGTTTGCAAACATATTTGGTTGCAGGTAGTAGCGATTTCCTTGCTCTGTGTCGAAAGATAGTGTCATCATACTATGCAAAGGCTCACGTAAAAATTATTGCCTTGGATGCAAAAGCTGATGTAGTTGAGATACAAACAGAAATAGAGACGGTAAAGTGGGAAGACTCTGTGATATTCAGGTTTTATAGAAGTACTGGCGCAATGGGTGAATTTGCTGTGCGTGATTTTCATGGTAGAATTCGAGACTTGAAAGCTGGTCGCGGAATCTGTTTTACTGCAGGGGTTTACTCTTCAGAGTCAAAAGCCTTTGTTGAGGGAAGGCCAATAGACCTTATAGATAAAGAAGGTTTGTTAAAAGTCTTTGCTCAAGTCGCTCAAGCTAAGCCCGTTAGCCAATAGGTTTTTTTACAACTACAAGATTCCTTTCGTGGTCGCTTAAAAATGGGACAGGAAGTTCAATTACATCGTAAAAAGGAACTTGCTGTTTTATAGCTAACATTTCTTCTGTTATTTTTTCTTTTTTTGCTTTATAGGCAGCAAGAATTCCATCTTCTTTTAGAATACGAAGCAAAACCTTTGTCATTTTTTTTTCTAAAGGGCGGAAAGCACGAAATACAACCATATCAAATCTTTTTTGCTCTATTCGTTCTGCCTCAATTGTTTCAACAGTAATGTTTTGTAAAGAGAGCTTTTCTTTGCAATAGTTTAAAAAACTGCATCGCTTTGTCATGCGTTCTGCTAAAACAAAATTTGTATCTTGTAGCATAATTGATAAAGGAATTCCAGGTATTCCTCCTCCCGAACCAATGTCAGCAATTGTAAAGATATTTTCATTAGGTGTATTTTCTTTGCGTTTTTCTGTGAGTTCATTTTGTAATAATTTGATGTGGGGAACTGCTACTAAGCTATCGAGGATGTGTCGTATAATAATTTCATCGTAATCTACAATAGCAGTTAACCCATATTCGTCATTTCCATTTTGCAGCTCTTTTGCATACTGTTCAAGTTTATCAATGCTGTTTTCTATTTCAATTTGAGTAAAGCCTATTTTTTCAAGCCCTTGTAAAAGAAGGTTTTCTTTCATCTTTTCCCCTTAGTTTTTTTTCTCTAGATTATCAATTTTTGCTTCTAGTTCGGTAAGTTTTAGAAGTATTTCTTGTAGAAGCGCTTTTGTTGTTGTGTCATCAGTTGTGCTAAGTTCTTCATTTAGTAATGTAGATAAATCGCCCAGTGACGAAAAATCTCCTAACCCGCTCAGTGTAGATAATGAAGCTTCATCATTTGAAAAAAGCCCGGATAGGGTTTCAAGAGCGTTTGCTGTAAGTTCGCTTGAGAGTTCTGTAGGCATTGTTTGACTATCTGCTGCTGTGTTATCAGAGGTAGTTGTATTAGTCGTTTTTATGGTCGCGTTGCTCATTGGGGAAGACAATTGAAGAGATGGCGCTGTTGGTACTGCTACGGTTGGAACGCTGATGGTCGGAATAGAAGGAGGTTGAATTGATTCAGTATTCGCTTGTGAGAATAAAAAGGTTGTTGTTAGAAGAAAAAAAGAAATAATGCTTTTGCTATAAGTTTGCAAGTTTTTCCTCCACCATTTCAAGCTTGCTTGTTAAATGGTTAATAGTTTTTTCAAGGCGTACGCGCTCTTTTTCTAGGCTTTCTTTTGGATCTGCCTCTGGAGTAGGTTTTTTCATGGCAAATCGTACGGTATCTGGACTTTTCCCTGCTAAAAGTTGCTCTTGCGCTGCAGCTCTTTTTTCTGCTGATGCCATAGAAGCAATCATTTTCATATTTTCAAAACCAAGTGATGGGTCAACAGGTATAGCACCGACTTTTGAAATGTTTTTTGCGGCAAGACGCGGAATTTTTAAGCACCTGTCTATATAATCTTCATAGCGTATATTCGATTCAATGCACAATTGGTGGGCTTTTGCTAAAAGCTTTCCAAATTCTTGCATTAATAGCCCGTTTTTTTCAAGATAGTTTTTTCGAATGTCTTCTGTTATTTCTGCTAGTTCTGGGCTTTCATCAAGGCCCATTATATAAAAACCTTTTTCCTCTGCTATATCTAAAAGTTCATGAAAAATTGCCCAAAAATCAATCGAGTGTGCACGTCCTTTTAAGTGTTCAAGTCCTGCGGATTGATTTAATTTTTTTTCGTTCATTATATGATGTGCATATTCATGAATTGCTGTGTATACAAGTTGGTTATCTGTTTTAAAATTTTTGTTATGTAATAATATTTCTTGGCTTTCTGGTTTATAAAGGCCATTTACACGCTTACTTTCTTTGCCTGTAAAAATAAGAGAAAACTCTAAGTTTGTATTTTTTATTTCTAATAAAATCTCTTTTACTCTATCTTGGTTCATCTAGCTCCCCCATTGATTGTAGAATTATGCTGAGTGCAACTGTTGTGGCTGTTTCTGTTCGTAAAACACGCTGCCCCATACTACAAAGTGTAAAATTTTTCTCGCTAAAGAGTTTGCGTTCATTTTCACTCCATCCTCTTTCGCTCCCAATTGCAGCATAGATAGTTTGTTGTATTTCTTTTTTTTCTTGCAAATGAGAAAAAAGGCTTTTTTGAGGGGCAATATTATCAAGACATGTAAAAACATCTTTTGAAGAGCCTTTAATATTGTTTAGGCACTCCTTTAAGGAATTATGTATCATAAGTTCTGTAACATGCGTACTTTTTGCTTGAATACTCCCTTCCTTTAATGCGCTGTAAGCTGTTCCTCTTTCTACAATTTTTGAACTCATGTAGGACTTTTCTCCGAGTTCTGTTCCAACGAGGTGGAGTTTTCGAACTCCTAGAGTAGCAACATCTCTAAAAAGCCGTTTTAATTGAATAGGTCGAACAAAACCAACAATAAGTTCGATAGGAAAGAGAGGTTTGCCGTTTGAAAGAGGGTAAAAATCAAAAAAAATTCCTTTTTCATTAATATCAGTTATTTTTGCTTCTCCAGCTTGTCCGTTTTCTATTCCTGCTTCAAAAGTATCTCCCTTTTGCTTTTTTAAAATGGTTAAAATATGTCTTGCTCGATTATCTTCTGCAGGGAAAAAAAAGTTGTCATTTTGTGAAAAAAGAACTATATTCATTTATATCACTATACTCTTTTTTAGTAGAATTTGCAATAAAGGCAGTGAATGTCTTGTTGTTTTCTGTAAAATATCCGATAATAAAGGCACTATATGAAATATATTACATTATACTCTTTGATGCTTATAATGATTTTTTCTCTTCCAGCACTTTGTTTTTCACAAACAGAAGCAGAGAGAGCTTTATTATTGCGCGAAGAGCTTATTGCTGAAGCAAAAAAGTATGTTGGAGTTCCGTATTTATGGGGCGGAACTACTGTTGAAGGAATGGATTGTTCTGGTTTTATTTATACAGCTAGTCGTAATTCTGTTAAAGTTCAATTGCCTAGAACTGTTGAGGCAATGTATGGTTTTATGAGGATAGTTCCGGATTCAAAAAAAGAAAAAGGCGATATACTTTTTTTTAAAACGGTTGGTAACAGCATCTCTCATGCGGGAATTTATATAGGAAACAACCAATTTGTTCATTCTGTAAGCGACGGGCCTAATACAGGTGTGATAGTATCTTCTTTAAACCAAACAACATGGAAAAACGCTTATGCAGGGGTAGGTCAGTTTTTACCAGCAAGCGGGAGTGTTTCAGAATCTGCTGGTTCCAATGCTTCTTCTTCGGGAGGCTCTGGGAGCTCTTCTTCCTCTGTTGAATCAAATAGTTTTCTAGAAAACACAACCTTTGACTTTTCTGCAACGATGTTGTGGAATTTTTTTAGTTCTGATAGTTTTCTTTTTAATATAAGAGGTGGAACAATTCAAGCGCACGCTCGTTATTCTGCTTGGGAAACTGAGCCAGGGATAGGGGTTGAACTTCGCTTTGAACCCCGTATGGGAATTGTTCAAGTTCCGGTTCAATTTTCTGTAACGGTTCCCTATGGTTTTCGTGTGTATGCCGGTCCTGTTTTTACATTTGGAACTCCAACTCTTGTTGGGAGTAATAAAGAAGTAAGTGCTTCAATTTTTCCTGGGATTCTTGGTTTTTCTTGGCAAAGCCCTAGCGCTAGTCTTGGGAATGTTTCCCTTTCTTTTGTTCAAGATATTTGTTGGACTGTTTTTAATAAAACTGATAACTCTGCATTACATATAGGAGATGCCTTTGCAAGTGGGCTTGTGTTTTCTACAGGAGTTCGCTTTTCCCTTGATGGAAGTTCATTTTAAGATATTTTTCTCTAATAAAGGATTGCTATGAAATTAATTATCCCCATATTACTGTGCTTACTCTTTTTGTCTTGTACAACAAATGCTTCTGTTCAACTTGAGCAAAGTGAAAGCAGTTCTTTTTATTTTACTACGGAAGCAAAAGAAGGCATAAGTAATGTAATTCGTTCTTTTACAGGTTTGAATCATACAATGAGCATTTTTAATACTGGTATTATAGAGGAGAGTTTTACTTCTGCAGGCATAAGCTCGGTATCAGTTTCTTCCGCAGGAATCAGTGATATTTCTATTTCAGGATTCTCTGATAATTTGCATGAATTGCTTCCTTTAGAACCGCAAGTAATTAGTTTTAGTGAAAATTCTTCAACAAATGATTTCACAGTAACATTAAACGAACAAACAATGGGGTCTCTTTTTTTACTTATGGGTGAAGAAGCGTCATTGTATATAGAGCTACTTCAAGCGCCTTTGTTTACAGGCGAAGAAATGTCTAGTGATGACTATTTGTCTTTTATCGGTGCTCTTTATGGAGACTCAGTAAAGGAAGAGTTAGCGTCTTCTGTTCTAACCTTTGAGGTGGCAACTCCAAGTAGGGTCTATGCAGCGAATGTTGAGCCTTTTTCAATAGGTAGTGTTGAAATAAAAGAACAAGTAGCTGTTTTTTCTGTTTCGTTATATAAATTTTTATCAAATACAAAAGAGATAATTTTTCGCGTACAATGGAAAAATTAAGAATATATTAGAAAACGTTACTGTTTGTTAACATACAATAAAAAAATGAAAAAAAATAAATCTTGCTTTTTTTATACATATAAAGTATAATTTCTTGACAAAAGAATAAAATAAACGGAGGTGTGTATGGCACAAAAAACAGATGCAGGGTTCTCTAAAGAACTCGAAGCGTTTATAGACGAATGGAATACTAAGCCTGGAAACCTTATTATGGTTCTCCACAAGGTTCAAGAAGAACAAGGCTATATTTCAAAAGAGGCAGCTCAAGCTGTAGCAGAAAGAACTGGAAGTCACTTAGCTAGAGTTTACGGAGTTATGTCTTTTTATCACTTCTTTAAGACACAAAAACCGGGAAAAAACAGAATAAGTGTTTGTTTGGGAACAGCTTGTTATCTAAAAGGTGGACAAGACCTTATTGATGAGTCAAGAGAGCTTTTAGGCTTAGATCCTGAAGATGCTGCTACAGAAGATGGATTATTCTCTGTAGAACCTGTACGCTGTATTGGTTGCTGTG
>CAYJHL010000089.1:0-7724 GCA_964369585.1 uncultured Treponemataceae bacterium
GAGATAATCAAAAACTTATTGATACCCTAACCTATTTACGAGACCTTGGAAACACGTTAATAGTTGTAGAACATGACGAGCAAACGCTCAGAACTGCAGACTACATTATTGACCTTGGACCAGGCGCTGGGGTTCATGGTGGATACATCACCGCACAAGGCACACCAGATGAAGTTGCAAAGGTTAAAGAAAGTTTAACAGGCCAGTATCTTGCAGGCACTTTAAAGATGGACATACCTGAAAAAAGACGTGAAGGAAATGGAAAGCATATTTCTATACAAGGTGTAACAGAACACAATTTAAAAGACGTTTCAGTCGACTTCCCACTTGGAAAGTTTACCTGTGTTACGGGTGTTTCAGGCTCTGGAAAATCTACGCTTATTAGCGATTGTTTATACCCATCACTATCAAACAGATTAATGAGAACATCGCATCAGGTTGGTGCGTATAAAAAAATTGAAGGCTTTGAGCACATTGATAAAATTATTAATATAGACCAAAGCCCAATTGGTAGAACACCAAGGTCAAACCCTGCAACCTATGTTGGTGTGTTCAATGGAATACGTGACCTTTACGCAAGTTTACCCGATGCAAAAGCACGAGGATATAAGGCCGGCCGTTTTAGTTTTAACGTAAAAGGTGGAAGGTGCGAAAATTGCCAAGGTGCTGGAACAATCACTATTGAAATGAACTTCTTAGCTGATGTGTATATTACCTGCGATGTTTGCCACGGTAAGCGTTTTAACCAAGAAACATTAGATGTACACTACAAAGGTAAAAATATTGCAGATGTGCTAGACATGACAATTGAAGAAGCTGCTGAGTTTTTTGCTCATATCCCACATATTTCTAAAAAAATGAACACACTTTTATCTGTTGGATTAGGCTATATAAAATTAGGACAGTCTGCCCTAACCCTTTCAGGTGGAGAAGCGCAAAGGGTAAAACTTGCAAACGAGCTTGCACGCCCATCTACTGGAAAAACATTTTATATTTTGGATGAGCCGACAACGGGATTGCACTTCGCAGACGTATTGCAACTTATGGACGTAATTAAGCGCCTTGTAGACCAAGGGAACACCGTTGTAATGATTGAACATAACTTAGATGTTATTATGCAAGCAGACCACATTGTTGACCTTGGTCCTGAAGGTGGTTTTAGAGGCGGTACAATAATTACGACAGGTACGCCTGAGGAAGTAGCAGATTGTAAAGAATCTCACACAGCAGTTTTTATAAAAGAAATGCTAGAAAGAGAATTGTAAATTTATGTTTATAAGGCTTCGTTTTGTAATACTGATACTTTTACTCACTATGTGTTTACCAAGTGTATTGTTTTCTCAAGATACCGAAGAGCCGTCAATTATTACAATTGAACATGCACTTAAAACAACATATATGCAAGATGAAGAAAAAGGAACAGATGCAATCAGGTTTGAGGGCGATGTTCAAGTTTCTGTTGAAAAAGGAAAATCAAAAACAACTATTTTTTCTGATTATGTAGATTTTGACAGAAAGCGAAACTCTCTGTATGCTGAAGGCTCTGTTACAATGGAGCAAAGCTCTAACGGAGAGGTAACAGAACGCTTAACAGCTGAGTCACTATTATTTGATACAATTTCACTCGAGGGCTTTTTCAACGTAGGGCGTGTCGTTCAAGAACAACAAGAATCATTAAACTTATCAGACGGTTCAGTACTCATTGTTTCATCAGAACTGTTTGCAAAAGGAAGCTCTAATAGCGTTACATTTAAAAATGGTAACCTAACATTTTGTGATGACGAGCACCCACACTGGGAGATAAATGCTAGTAGAATTTGGCTTTTGCCAGGAAATGAATTTGCATTCGCAAATGCACTACTATATGTGGGACCTGTTCCCGTTATGTATTTTCCATTTTTTTACTATCCCAAAGATGAACTTGTATTTAACCCTGCTTTTGGTTTTAGATCGAGGGAAGGTTTTTTTATACAAACCAGTACATACCTAATAGGGCGAAAACCGTTGTCGGGATCTGACAGTGACGACGAAGAAAATGACATTGGTTTTAACTTTATGCAGCAAAACCAGTTAAAAGAGCAAGAGTTGCAAGGATTAATATTACGAAACCTAGACGAAAATGCAACAATGCCAAATGATTACTTAAAAATATTAGCCGACTATTATTCAACGCTTGGAGGCATGATAGGTATTGCAGGCTCTTTTGAGCCTAATAATATAATTACAGAGATAAATTTTGATGCGCGACTTGGTTTTAGTAATGTTGTTTTTAAGCTTGATGATTATCCATTATATGTTTCATATGCAGACGACCAAAAATACAATGATTATGGTTGGTTTTTTGGTCAAAAGGTACCATTTAGATACGGAGTAGAATTCGAAAGCGACATTCGAGTAGAAAATTTGTCAATTTCATTTGATATTCCTTTTTATTCAGACCCATGGTTTAATTCTGACTTTGGGGACAGACAAGAATCAATGGACTGGATTGACTTTTTCTTAAGCGGTGCACTAGTTGCTCCAGCAGATGAAGAAGATGATGACAGTGACAATGGTATAACAGGTTTTACATGGGATATAAATGCATCTTATAAGCCAACATTTCCAGCACTGACACCGTGGATATCAAGTATATCTCTTAGTTCATTAAATTCTTCGGTTGTGTTTGCAACTCAAAATGCACCTAGTAGCGATTTTGAAAATACAATGATTCAAGACAATAGTCCAAATAGAGAATTTTTTTATCCCTCTCAGATAAAACCATTGAGCGCAAAAGTAAGTATTGCAGGAACCTTGTTTGAATGGCCAAATAAAAATACAACTGAGTCCGCTACTACTACTACAAATGATATTACCCTTACTGATGAGCAAAAAAGTATTGTTGAAAACTTAGTAATTCCTGAAGACTTAAAAACGGAAGATTTGCAAACTGAAGATGAAGACTCTGAAAAAGAACTTCTTTTAGATGAAGATTCACTACCGTCAATAGAAGTTACAGAAATATCATCGAGTGAAGTACAATCAAGTTCATATAAACTAAGCTATACTATTGCGCCCGAGATATCCTCACTCTTTTCATATAGTAGCACCAAACCATTGAGAAATGATGCAATATCTCCTTCAGATTTTGACATTGCAGATCCAAAGTCGGGTGAAATGGTAGTGAAATCTCCACTTACAGTAACAAGTGGGTTACAGGTATTGTCTTCACTTTTATCTTTAACAAATACAATAAATTTTTCACCAGAATATCAAGATCATCATACATTATCTGACGATTATTACACTGAAAGTGAAAAAGACAGTATTATATTAGATGATTATAAGAATTTTCAACTGGATGTAAAAAATACAAACAAGTTATCAATAAAGCCATTTCAAAGTTCTACTATGTTTAAAAATACATCATTAAACTGGAATACTGCCGTCAATATAATAAGGACAGAATTTTCAGGTACTGTAGAGGACCCTAACTGGGATTATAAAACACCAGAATGGGATAGCGATGTAATTACGACTCATAATATAAATGCAGCTTTTGAAGCAACGCAAAGCGATTTTTATCAAAGACTTACACTTGAAACAAACCTTCCGCCATTGGTAGACCAATACTCTGGAACGTTAACCTTTGGATTTCCTTTTGGAAATGTTGTAGGTTCATCAGGTTATAAAAGAGAGAATGAAGATTCAACAGACTGGCTTTTTTTACCATTCAAACAATCTGCAACACTTACTTTTTTTGAAAAAACCATTGATGGTGATACAAATGACAATAAAATTACAGTCCGACAATCCTATGAATATGATATTGAAGAAGAAACCTCTGATACACTTTCACTTTCTCTAGCATGGAGAGGTTTGCAACTTTCATATAATATGAGAGATGAATATAACTACTCATTAGACCTTGACAATGGAAATGGCTGGGTTGCAAGTGCGGATAAAACATTTTCACCCTATTCACTTGCCTTGTCGTGGAATGTAAGCAATTTTGAATACAAAAATGAAGATGAAACTGTTGAGTTTAAACCTGGAATAGCGACATCACTTTCATGGGATATGGTAATTCCAACAAGAAGTTATTTTAGCTTTAAACCTTCACTATCTCTAGAAATAAAAGATTTCTTGACCGTCACATTTTCTTCCGAGAGTAGAAACGATCAACTTGTTACCTATGTACAAGACGCCATAGGTTTTACACCAGAAATTCCAGGCGAAAAAAACATATTTATAGATTTGATAAATTCATTTAACTTTTTTGATGACACAAAAAGACAGTCCTCTGGATTTAAAATTGAGAGTTTTAATGTAGCAATTGAACATGACCTACACGACTGGACCTTAACATCTGAGTTTGAAATTGAACCAAAAATTATAACAGATACAGATGGGTCAAAGAGTTTTGACTACAGTCCATATTTTACACTTTCGATACTGTGGAAACCAATGGCAGGAATAAAAACAACAATAGAAGATGATTACGGAGAATTTACACTGAATCCGTAGATACGGTAACATTCATTTGTTCTCTTGCCTTTTCCATTGTAATACTAATTTGTTTAAAATGCTCGTAAACAGTGAAGTACACTATTTCAATATTTTTACCTCTAGGTTTTACTTTAAAACGTATATTATCTGGCAAATCAATTAATAATAATTCTCTAACCCTATCAGAAATAACAATTTCACCTGCCGGACAACACTGCTCTAGTCTAGATGCCGTATTTACAGTGTCTCCAATTAAGGTATTATCAAAACGATTATGACCACCTACATTACCACGAATAACAGGGCCTGTATGAATACTAATTCTAAAATGTATTTCTTGTTTTCCTTTAATACGTTTAAATTTATTTACTAGTTCAAACTCTTTTTGAATAAAGTACATACAACGAGCTGCATCTTCGGGTGAATCGAAAACTGCAAAAAAAGCATCTCCTATAAACTTATCTATATCGCCTTTATTTTCATATACATAGCGAGTTACAACTTCAAATGCATCATTTAGAGTTGAGATAACTTCTTTTGGTGTAAGCTTTTCTGACATGCGTGTAAAGCCAGCAATATCACCGAACACAACGGTAGCTTCTTTTTCTTCTTCGGGTAGTTCCAGTTTTTGAGTATCTGCACATTTCAATGCAGATTGCCAAATTGTTTGTGGCACATAGTCTTTTATAAGATCGAGCATTATGTAGTCAGTTACAGCCTCATCTTGTAAATTTGTAGCTCTAGTAATTTTCTCTGACATAACAAGTGCATTAAGCAGTAATGGACGAAGAGATAAAAAAGAAATGGTGTCGCTGAGTCTACTGAGTGAAATAACCTTATCTGCACCAAGTTGGAGCATAGCTTTAACTTCACCTCTATTTGTGTGGGGAGTAATAACCATTACAAAAATGTGATGCAAAGCAACATCGTTTTTTATTGTATTAATAAAATCACTAACAATAGTTTCGCCAAAGTCTGAGTCTATCACGGCAACACCTACTTGCTGTGAAAATAGATGGTTATACGCTACTTCAATATTTTTTTCGCATACAAGATTAACTTGCGTATTCTGTTTTAATTCAAATTCATGAATTTCCTTGGACCACCTTTTTAAGCTGTACCGTCCAACATATAATATTTCTAAAGCCATGAGGAATTGTAAAGCATTTTAAATAAGTTAGTCAATACTAATTTATTTATTTTTATATATATTTATACAGATTATGAATCGAAAAACAGTATGTATAGTTATACAAAATATTATAAAAATACATTTAATTGACACTTATAACTTTTCATGATACATTCATAAAATACTATAAAAAATATTGGAGAAAATAATGCTATTAGTACACTACCCTAAATGTTCGACATGCCAAAGTGCAAAGAAATGGCTTATTGAAAATGGCTATACATTTACAGAAAAAGATATTAAGGTTGAAAATCCTACAAGGGCCGAAATTGAACTATGGTATAAGAATAGTGGCTACGACATAAAAAAATTTTTTAATACAAGTGGCCTTGTGTATAAAGAACTAGGATTAAAGGATAAACTGCAAACTATGAGCGAAGATGAAAAGCTTGATCTTCTTTCTACAAATGGGATGCTCATAAAAAGACCTATAGTTGTTACAGAAGATACAGTCCTTGTTGGATTCAAAGAAAAAGAATGGGCTGAAAAATTAGCAACATAAGTACCTTTAAAAATTTAAGATAAAAATTCTTTGTTTTCTTTTAGGTAATCATAGACGGTATAGTATGTAACTTCAATATTTTTTCCCTTGAGCTTTGTAGTAAAACAAATATCTTTAGGTAAATCTAAGGCTACTGATTCTCTCACCTTTTCTGAAATTATAACATCTCCATGCGGACATAGTGGCTCAAGTCTCGATGCGGTGTTTACAGTATCGCCTATGAGGGTATTATCAAAACGGTTATCTCCCCCAACATTACCTCTAATGACGGGTCCTGAATGAACACTAATTCTGAACTTAATTTCATGCTCTTTTTGGTCTTTTTTTATTTGATTAATTTTTTCTAATTCACTTTGAATGAGAACCATGCTCTTAACAGCATCTAAAGCAGAATCAAAAACAGCAAAAAATGCATCACCAATAAATTTATCAATATCGCCACCTAATGTGTGTACATTTCTTGTTACTACTTCATATGCTTCATTAAGGTAAGAAATAACTTCCTTTGGTGTTAACTTTTCTGATATTTTAGTAAAGCCGACAATATCTCCGAATACAACTGTTGCATCTTTTTCTTCGCCTGGAAGCGATAACACTTGCAAGTGGGCACACTCTTGAGCAACATTCCAAATTGTTCTTGGAATATAATCTTTTATAAGATCAAGCATAATAAAGTCAGTTATTGCCTTATCTTGTAAATGTGTAGTTCTATGTATTTTTTCAAACATTACAAGAGCATTAAACAAAAGTGGTTTTAGTGAAAGAAAAAAAGTTGTTTCGTCAAGTCTATCTAATGGGAGTATTTTATCAGCACCGCAAAGCAAAAGCTCTTTCATTTGATCTTTGTCATAAAATGGAACAATTACTAAAACAGCAATATGATGAAGTACTACCTCATTTTTTACCGTTTTGATGAACTCTAAAAGCTCCTCTTCAAATTCTGAATCTACTATAATCACCCCAACTGTTTGTGAAAAAAGGTGATTATACGCGTCTTCTATTTTTGTTTCTGTTAGAATATTTATATTTTTATCTTGTGATTCTATAAAATCGTTTAATTCTTTAGTCCATTTTGAAATGTCATGGTTGCCTACATATAAAACATCTACATTCATGTAAAAATAGTAGACGATAACGTAAAAAATGTCAATATATGTTTGTAAATGCAAAAAAAAGAAATAAATAATTTTACATTTTTTTTACATAAGAGCTTTAATAGTATTGACCAACAAGCCTCTTATTTGTTATAATACTTCTACTTAGAAAGTAAAACATGGTGCCTGTAGTTCAGGGGTAGAGCGCAAGATTGTGGTTCTTGTTGTCGCGGGTTCAAATCCCGTCAGGCACCCAAAAAGAGAAAAGTGTAATTCTTTACAATATAAGGAATTACACTTTTTTTTATTAAATAAATATATTCTGTGTATATAAAAATGTACATAATAAATTTCTTGCAAATTCCATATAAATATGCTATTATTGTTCTAAGGAAATATAATATGTTATTATATCACGGAAGTAATATGACTGTAAAAACTCCCAAGC
>CAYJHL010000090.1:0-7669 GCA_964369585.1 uncultured Treponemataceae bacterium
GTGTGTGTTTCCAATATCAATAGTTAAAAGCAATTGCAATAATCTCCTATATTTGATATTATACCACTATGGATAAACTAATTCAACCCAGAGTATTAAAAGGTTTTCGCGATTTTTTACCGAATGCAGAATTAAAACGCGCATTGTTAATAGAGACTTTGACTGGAGTATTTAGAAATAGAGGCTTTGTTCCTATTGATACACCAGTGCTAGAGTATTCAGAAATTCTCCTCCGTAAAAGTGAAGGGGAAACAGAAAAGCAGGTGTTTCGATTTGAAGATAACGGAGGGCGTGATGTTGCTTTACGTTTTGATTTAACCGTTCCTTTTGCACGTTTTATTGCAGAACATAAAGATAAGCTTTATTTCCCATTCAAGAGATATCATATAGCAAAAGTTTGGCGAGGAGAAAAGCCTCAAGCTGGACGTTATAGAGAGTTTGTACAGTGCGATTTTGATATAGTAGGTTCTGATTCAGCTCAAAGTGATTTTGAAATTCTTGCAATGATGAAAGAGTCTCTAAGTGCTATAGGAGTAGATAATGTCACTATTCGTATAAACCATAGGGGACTTTTTAATGCATTTTTGGCTAAACTTGAAGTTAGTGAAAAATCAGAGGATGTACTACGAACTGTAGATAAGCTTGCGAAAATTGGCGAAGCAGAAGTAAAAAAACTTCTCGAAGAAATAACTGGATCAAGCAAAAGTGCTCAGGATATTTTAACTTTTATCGCTGGAGAAAAAGATTTTGACTCAACTTTAAAACTAATTGGCTCAATGGCAGGCGAGGGAGAAGTTGTTGCTTCTTGCGTAAAGCGTTTGCAAGATGTCTATGATTTATTAGTTGCTGTTGGTATTGAAGCGAATTTTGTGTTAGACCCATCAATTACTCGAGGGCTTGATTATTATACTGGCCTTGTATATGAAACATTTTTAAACGATTTACCAAGTATCGGTTCTGTATGTTCAGGAGGCCGCTATGATAACCTTGCAGGCCTTTATATGAAAGAGAAAGTATCTGGTATAGGGTCTTCCATTGGACTTGATCGTCTTGTTGCAGGGTTAGAGCAAATCGGCAAAATCGATGATACCGTATGCTTTCTCGATGCAGAAATTTTCTGCTGCGATGCAAATTTGGTTACTCACTATCATGTCGTAGCTCAAAAACTTCGAAATAGTGGTGTGTGTGTAGAAGTTTTTTCAGAAAACAAAAAAATGAATCAACAATTTACACTTGCGGAAAAAAAGGGTGTACCATTTGGCATTGTTATCTACGAAGATCAAGCAAGCAAAAATGTGCTTACACTAAAAAATCTTAAAACAAGAGAGCAGTTTGAAAATATTTCGATTGAAAAAGCAGTTGAAATACTAATTGAGTATAAAAAATAGCTTTATACATTTGTTGCAAAAGTGGTATTATTGTACTTCTTTTGCAGCAAATTCTGCTTGTAATTTATTCGAATAAAGCTGAACTGAGTCCTCAGCTAGCCATCCACCTTCAAATTTATACCAAAGTTTTGTATTATCTCCAATATCGGTTCCAATAACTTCGACAACATCACCAATACGGCCATATGTTTCAATACTCGAGTTCTCATCAGATTCAGAAAAATATGATACGTAAGGTTCAGTAATGATAGCCCATTGTGACGACATTGCAAGATTATTTGTAGTCGAAACATCTATAGGAACAAATTCATCTTTTTTACATGCAACTATGAGAAGTATAAAAAATAAAAGAGCAGTTCTACGCATTATAAGAATAAAGCCTGTGGTACAAGGAAGTGAAGGAAAGCTGCAATTAAGCATGCAATACCACAATATTTTCTACCATTTACAAATATATTTTCAAATAAAGGGTTTAAGTTCATTTTTACTGAAGAAGAAGAAATGTAAAACTCATACAATAAGCATGCTCCCCCAATAATACCCACAACAGCAGGTATAATATCGCCAATAATTGGAATATCATTATTTGTTACCGTTAGTAATTTCATTATGCCTGCAAAAGCTGTTATAACACCAACTATTAAACGGAAGTTCTTTGTTTCATAAAAAGGTAACCCTGCTATAGCTGCTTCTTGCGCATCCTCTGCAAGAGGTTTTGATAAAATGAGTAAAAGGCCTGTTAATGTATTAAATACAACAGATAGTAAATAAAATTGAATCATATATACCTCCAAAACTATATCGTTTATTCTTCTTTAACGCTTGCCTTTAGTTGTATTATTTCGTCTTCAACTAAAATATCACACGTTATAGACATTATATCATATTTTGAAAATGTTGTCCTATAAAAATTTTCATTTCCATCAAAAATTGAGTGAATACTAGCTTCTGCAACTATTGTTTCTTGCTTATCATGTGCAATAAAGTATACAGAAAGAGAGATATCGTCACTTACTTCAGCTTCATGTGCTTTAACTGAAACAAAAACAGTGTCTTCAAATGTGAATGCTGAAAGTTCAAAAGAAATATTTTTTACTGTAGCAGTGTTTCCAACAATATTTATGTTTGTAACAAACAAAATCATAATAATAAGCAAAATAATGCTTCCCAATAAAAAGCGGGAAGACTTTGTATGCACCAATGACTTAAAAAAACCTTTTGGTAGAGTTTTTTCTGTGCCATCATAATGTGCTCGTACAATTTCAGGCGCTCGCTTTATTCTATCTTCACGGTTATAATGAAAATGTAAGTCCTCTTCACGTATATGTTCGTTATCATTCATAAGTCTTCTACTCTGTAATTGTATTAAGTATAGAATCGGTTCTCCACCATGATACAGACACGTTATCTTCATGAGCAATTAGTGCAGATACAATACCATTATTAGAAAGTGAAAAATTTTGGAACAATGAATCATGTAATGGTATTTGTATTTGCCGGCGAACAATTTTCTGTGAATCCTCATGGGTAACAAGCACTGATAACCCTGTTGTGTCAGGTATCATAAAAAATAGTCCCCCAGTTTCAGATACTCCTAAAAATGAATATGGATGTAAAAACACTTCTGTTGCATATCCATGAGATGTAGTTTGTTCATACGCAGGTATAGTAATAGGTTTTTCAAATTGCAAGGTACGTACATCAAGTGGATACACTAATGTTTTTTCAAACTCAATACCAGATGATACTTTTGTTGATTCATCAACTGTAAGGCCATAATAGTCAGCTTTTATGTATATAACTGGTTCTTCATAGTCAGGTACAATACTTTCAACTGTAATATAAGTTTCAAGAGCATAATTTAATTGCTCTTCTGGAAGCATAGATTTTTCGATTACAAAACGTGTAAGTAGTTCGCCCGATTGTGAAAACCAATATACAATATGGCCATTGGTATCAAGGCAAATAGCAATTAAATCGTTATTATTTGTTGTATGAAGAGATTTTATGTAGGGGAAGGGTTGACCTCCTAAACCTTCTTGAGCTAGGAAATCCACAAAGGTTCCATCCGAATTGAATCGGAGTATAACTTGCCGTAGCACAGAGCCTGTCTCTGTGTCCTCCTCATATCGGTCAACTGGAAGAAAATCTGTTACATAAATATTTTTATTATTATCAATTGCTATAGCACCTAAGTTATTAAATGGATAGCTAACTGCTCTTTTCGTTGCATTTCCTTCCGTAGAATCTAATGCTGAGGAAACCGTTGTATCATTTTCGTTTACGAACGTTGGTACTGGGTTTCTATTTTCATCATATATTATTCCTATTAAATCACCGTAAGATGTGAGTTGCATGATTTTTCCTGCTTCACCATTTACAATATAAAAAAATCCATCACGCATTACGAGTCGAGTATTGATATTTTCTGCACTATTAATATCAAATAAGTTTATTTCATTTTCAAAGTTACCATAGTCGAGTGAAAATAGTTCATCTTCTTCTACGTATTCTGTTTTTGTATCAGGGCTGCACGATACAAGTCCTAGTACTATGCATATAACTGCAATTAATTGTATTGTATTTGTTTTTAAAGATAAAAATTTCGTAAATTGTTTCATATTTATAGCATAAAGTGCTTGCCAAAATATGTCAATACACTGTACACTAATATCTATGATTGATTCGATATTAACATTCTTTTTTGGCTCAAAAAATGAGCGAGATGTAAAAGCATTAAAAGTTTTAGTAGAAAAAGTAAATGCAAAAGAAGATTGGGCTGTTTCACTTTCAAAAGAAGACTTTCCCCTTCAAACTGCATCGTTTAAGGAAAGACTTTCAAATGGTGAAAGTTTAGATGATATATTACCAGAAGCATTTGCTTTAGCTAGAGAAGCTGCAAAGCGTGTTCTTGGTGAACGGGCTTATGATGTACAGGTAATGGGTTCTTTAGTGCTAAACAGCGGAAGTATAGTAGAAATGAAAACAGGTGAAGGTAAAACACTTATGAGTGTTGCTGCAGCCTACTTAAACAGCTTAAAAGGAGAAGGGGTACACGTTGTTACTGTGAACGACTACCTAGCGAGCCGTGATGCCGATTGGATGCGCCCTGTTTTTACCTACTTAGGTGTAAGTGTTGGGTCTATTGTCTCTGGGATGGATAATGCATCAAGAAAACTTGCATATAACTGTGATATTACCTATGGTACAAATAACGAACTTGGCTTTGATTACTTACGTGATAATATGCAAGTATCAGTCGATAACAAGGTTCAGCGTGGATTTGCCTTTGCTATAGTTGACGAAATTGACTCAATTCTTATTGATGAAGCTAGAACACCACTTATTATTTCTGGCCAAGGTGAAGATGACACTGCTAAGTTTTATGAAGTGAATAAGTTTGTTGGCCACTTTGAAGAAGTTAAAAAGAATCCTGAAACCGATTTGTACCCAGATGAAGCTCAAGGTGAAGAGGTTATAGGAGATTATAAATTAGACGAAAAAAATAAGCGGGTGTCTTTTACAGATAGCGGTATGCTTAAAATAGAGCATATTTTACAGAAAAATAACCTTATATCTGGAAGTGTTTTTGATTCAAGTAACTTCGAATACGTACACTATTTTACGCAAGCGGTGAGCGCACATAAGTTATATCATAATGACGTTGAATACGTTGTAAAAGATGGTAGGGTTCAAATAGTTGATCAATTTACTGGTCGTATATTGCATGGTAGACAATACGGTGGTGGCCTTCACCAAGCCATTGAAGCAAAAGAACGAATAAAAATTGCTCAACGTACGAGAACTATTGCAACTATTACATTCCAAAATTATTTTAGAATGTATAAAAAGCTTTCTGGTATGACGGGTACTGCAGACACAGAGGCAGTAGAATTTACTAAAATCTATAATTTAGATGTTGTAGTTATTCCAACCAATAGACCTGTTGCACGTATCGATGAAAATGATGAAGTATATTTAAATGAAGAAGAAAAATGGAATGCCATTTGTAATGAGATAAAAGTAGTGCACGAACATGGTCAGCCAGTGCTTGTTGGTACTGTTTCGATTGAAAAATCGGAGTTATTGAGTGCACTTTTAACAAAACGAGGCATTAAGCATGAAGTACTCAATGCTAAAAACCATGCTCGTGAAGCGCTTATTATTGCAGAAGCAGGAAGTAAGGGCGCTGTAACCATAGCAACAAACATGGCTGGTCGTGGTACTGACATTAAGCTTGGTGGAAACCCTGAGTATAGAGCTCTTAAAAAAGTTGGAACAGAAGTAAGCGACGAACAATTAAAGGTTGCTGTAGAAAAAGAAAAAGAGTTATGGCAAAAAGATTATGAAGAAGTTAAAACTCTTGGTGGTTTATACGTAATTGGAACTGAAAGACATGAAAGTCGTCGTGTAGATAATCAGCTTCGTGGACGTTCTGGGCGACAAGGGGATCCTGGTAGAAGTAAGTTTTACATTTCCATGGATGACTCTCTTATGCGCCTTTTTGGTGGAGAAAAAATGAAAGCTCTTATGGGTAGAATTGGTATGGGCGATGGTGAGCCTATTTACCACCCATGGCTTACAAAAAATATCGAACGTGCTCAAAAGCGTGTTGAAACTCGAAACTTTGAAATACGTAAAAACCTTCTCGATTATGATAATGTATTAAATGAACAACGTACATTTATATACAATCAAAGGGATGCAATTCTTACTGATGAAAACTTAATTGAACGCATTATTATTACAGCAAGCGAAATTATAGAAGATTTAGCTGCTGACTATGTACGAGATGCTAAACATGATAAAGAAGCAGCATTTTCTACTCTTTCAGAAGAAATGAAACGCCATTTTGGTTACTCTTTAATGCAAGAAGATTTTGATACAAAAGATGTACAAAGCTCTTTAAATAGTATTCTTAAAAAGCACTTAGATGAAAAAGAAGCTATAGCTGGAAAAGCATACATTAACATGTTTATACGCTATCATTATGTACAGCAGATTGATAATAAATGGCTAGACCACCTTGAATCGCTTGAAGCATTGCGAGAGGCGGTAAGTTTGCGCTCTTATGGTTCAAAAAACCCATTAACTGAATATAAAATTGACGGATTCAATATTTTCTACGATATGCTAGATGCAATTCGTACTGGTATTGCTCAAATTGTATTTAAGGTACGATTTAAAGATGCCAACGGTGAGGATTTACAAGCTAAGGGTAGAACAATGACGATAAATGCTCAGCACAATAGTTCTACTTCTTTTGATTTAGCAAAAGCTTCCCCCATGGCTTCTAAACGCCAAGCAGAGAATGTTACCGTAACAAGAAACGTTCCAAAGGTTGGCCGAAACGAACCATGCCCATGCGGAAGCGGGAAGAAATATAAACAATGCTGCGGCAGAGGGTAATGTATAATTAACAATTAATAATTAATATTACTGTAGAGGTATTAGGAATTATTGGTGTTACCACTAGAGTTTATGAAACAGTCGATAATGTGTCGGCTGTTTTTTTGAATTTTCTCAAAAATGACTATTATATAACATTTTTATATAGAAACTTAGACGATTGGAGCGAAGACTATTTTTCGTGTGTTAGCGGTCTTTAGATAATTAGAAATCTCCAAAAGCACTGTTCCCTACTTCTTTCATAAAAAACGCATCGTTTTCATGAGCAGTGCTGGCAAAAATTGGCGTGTCGTTATAATAAAAGCATAGGTCTTCGGGTAGAGGATGTAGCCATTCTCTAAAATTCCCTACCATCGATTTTAAAATTTCTTTGGATTCCTTTGTATACGAAAAATAGTATACATCTGCTGTGTATCCATATAGTTTAGTACCGGGCCATGTATTTGTATTTTCTTTACGCAATAGATATTGACGAAGTACGTTAAGGGTATGTTTTTCTTCATTTGTTATGTCATTACTTATTACTAAACTGAATATGTTACATGATTTTATAAGGCTATCCAGTGTAGAATTATAGTCCATAGTTATCTCCATTTTCTTAAAGCAAACAAATAAAAAGGCATTTTCAAGGTTTCTTGAAAATGCCTTTTCTGTAAAAGTCTTACAATAAGTAATAATAAATATTAATTATTCATTATTACTTATTAATTAACAAAAATTTGCTCCGCCTTCTTTTGGCATGTTTCGTAAAACTGCTTGTGCTGCTGCAACTCTTGCTACAGGTACACGGAAAGGGGAACATGAAACATAGTTTAACCCTGTTCGGTAACAGAAGTCTATAGTTGCAGCGTCTCCACCGTGTTCACCACAAA
>CAYJHL010000091.1:0-7473 GCA_964369585.1 uncultured Treponemataceae bacterium
GTTTTTTTGTCATTTAGCACAGATTTTCTGTAGTTTATTACAAAAGAAATCCCATAAATCTGTGCAATCTGCGGATACTTCTCTTCCTTGCTTAACCTGCAACAAATTGAGATTGTCTTTCAAGTGTTATTTTTTACTTGTCAAAACATTAAATTTTCTGTATATTAAAATCCTATCGTGAAAAAAAATATACTTTGTCTACAACTTATTCTTATCGCAAGCCTTCTGTTTGCAAACACAACAGATTTATTTATACCAAGTGACTATGCTTTAGAAGCTTCCAAACTTGGCGAAAGCATGAGCGATAAGGAATTTATGCATTTTGCTTTTGTCTTCTCAGAAATACAAGAAAGCAAAATCCCTGCATATATGCAAAAGTATAATATGCTCGCTTCAAAGCTTAAAACTGAACTTGATGGGCGTAGATTAAGTGACTTTGATAAGGGTGAATACATTTTAAGTTTTTTACATAAAAATCTTTTTAAAACCTATAGAGAACCCATTACAAACCTAAATAATCTTTTCGATTCAGGTGTTTATAATTGCGTTTCTTCAAGCATTGTATATTATGCATTAGCTGATAGGTTTAATCTTGCAGTAACAGGTGTAAAAACATTCGACCACGCTTTTTGTTCGGTTGTAGTTAATGGTGAAATTATTGATGTTGAAACTACATCTCAATACGGATTTAATCCTGGCGAAAAGAAAGAATTTGAGAACTCTTTTGGGCAAACAGGTTTTGTATATACTCCTCCCTCAAATTACCGCGACCGTACTTCCATAGGAAAAACTTCTCTATTATCACTTATTTTACAAAACCGCATTGTTGAACTATACAAAACACAGCGCTTTGATACCATTACTCATATCGCGGTAAATATTAATGCATTATTACAGACAGAGGGTTCAAAAGAAGCCATGATTCGCGAATTTGGAAATTATGCAGCATATCTTTCAAAAAGAAACCAGTTTGGTCAAGGCATTACTTTTTTTTCAGAAGCAGAAAATTACTTTGGACAACATGAACAATTCAACGAGTTAGCAGGAAGTCTTTTTAATAACGGAATAGCAACCTATTTATCATACCGCACGATTCACCAGTTAAGACAAAACATATCTAATGCTCAAAAGTTTTTTAATACCTATAAAGACGAAAAAGTTATTTCACGCCATATTGTTCAATCATCCCAACAAATACTTGATGAAGCAACTATCCGCATTTTTGTTGAAGACAATAGCTTTGATAATTCGATTTTAGAGTTAAAGCAATATAGTTCCTTGCAAAAAATAAATCAAGATACATTTACAGATTTAGCACTCTACGTATATTCAAAAAAAATAAGTGACTTGATGAATACTCAAAGCTGGGAGGAAGCTTTGTCGGTTGCACAGAATTGCATAACAGACACAAAACAAGACAGAAGGTCTCTAACACAGTTACAGCAAGTTGAATATAATATCGGGGCGTATTATCACAACAGATTTGCAACGCTTTATAATCGTCAAGAATTTACTGAGGCTATGAAAGTTTTACAAGAGGGTCTCCGTATGGTTCCAAATCATAAAACTTTATTATCAGACAAAAAACTACTTCACGATACGGTGTAAATTTTTACACAAATCTTTGGGGTGGGTTTACAACCCATAAAGCTTTTAAGCTTTTAGTTGTAGAGGCGTTAACTACAGTATGTGGGGCAGAAGAGGAAAAAGAAATACTATCCCCTGCTTCAAGTTCGTATTCTTCATTTTCATATTTAAATATAGCTTGACCTTCTAAAATGTAACCAACCTCTTGACCTAAGTGCCCATAGGATCCATGGTGGGTATGCTCGCCTGCAGGAATTGTAATAATGTACGATTCCATTGCATAGGTACCATTCTTTTCAATAGGATTAGCAAGTTCTTCATATAGTACACTATCTTCACGGCGTTGCCTTCGTTCATCATTACGTACAATTTTTACAGGCCTACTGCGACGAAACTCTTCAAATAAGAACTCTGGATTAATATCGAGAACATCTGCAAGAGATAGAAGCGTATCAATTGCGGGAGATACTCTGTTTCTTTCAATTTGAGAAACAAGGCTTTCGCTTACTCCAGCACGTGTAGCAACTGTCTTTAATGTGTATCCTTTTTTTTCACGAACCATTCTTAGCTTTTCACCAAATCTATATGGACTCTTCTTTTGATTAGTGTCACTCATGCTGTTTCTCCTATTACATCGCTTATACGTTATATTTTGCCCATAGATTGTTCTTCGGATTCTAGTATAAAATGCATGTAGTGGTCTTCAAGAGTATAAAGAGGACCTTGCAAATGCAATCGTTGACGAGCATGCGCATTTTCTCGACGAATTGAATAAAGTAGGTAAAAATCCCTAGGTTCAAAAGCATCCTTTTCAGAGTCTGAGCCTGCTTTAAAATATGTTGCTGGACGACCTAAAATTTCTGCTGCTTCATCTCGTCCAATGGCATTTAAGTTTTTTTTACGAATATTACTCCGCAATTTTTGTATTTCTTCATAGGATAAGCCAAATAAAAACTCTTCCATTGCCATTGCCGCATCTTCTTCGCCCATTTTTTTTGCAATAAAACTACACCATGTTTCATCCATAGCCATAGTAAGAAGCAACAACTCACTAGTCCCAATCATGGTTCCCAGTGCAGGAGTAAGACTTCGCCTTGCATTCCAAATAGTATCTAAAACAGGAGCCATACCGGTTGCAGTTTTATCACTTCGTCGTTCCCATAAACTAATAAGTCCGTAAGCTATTTTTTTTCGCAATTCAACAGCTATACTTTCATTATCCAAAAGACTAATATACACATCTTCAGCCATAATATTGAAAAGGATATCGAGACATGCTCTTCTTAAACGTTGAACAAGGCTCTCAGATTTTATTGAGTGAGCTGCAATCTTTTCCATTGCACAAAATGTATGAAATTTTGCAACAATAAAGCCCTTTCCTAAAATCGCCTTAGATGGAAGGTGCAATGTTCGATCCCCTTCTCTACTTACAAGCAACGATTCAACAAGGGTGCTCATATCACGAAGCTGCCCACCTTGTTCCTGCGATTCTTTTAATGAAGGAAAGTGTGCAATATTAAGGGTAAGCTTTTCTAAGTCTGCAAGTCTATCTGCTAAAACAACCAAACTCTCAGGAGATATAGTCTTCAATCCATCAAAAACCTCATTCACTAGATCTTGTTCTTCACTAGTTAATACAATAAGATTTGTAGATAAGTCTTTCGCAAACGAAGACTCCTCACCTTCGTAAAACTCTTCAAGAGAAATGGTTTCGAAATTATTTGTTTGTTCTTCTATCACTACTATAATTATAACACATTTTTTATAAAAATCTACTATTAAATCTATATTTTTTTTAAAAATTTAATCTTTTAAAATACTACACATTAAAAAAAAACGTAAGCAATTTCCTAATGAAAACCGACAATTATTATATGGGAAGCATAAAAACACTATATAACGCAATTCATTGCCTCTGTGCAGCATTACTGTTTTTTAGCATGAACCACGCACATGCCCAAGAGTCTCAACAAATATTAGCACCTAAAAACATCACTGAATTATCAATTATGCCAGAAGATATTCGCCTTGAAACAGCAAAAAATGGTGGATGGGATTTATATGTGCGAAAAAAAGAAGGTCTTGAATCAATATTATTAACTGAAACAACGCGTGGTAGTGATCCCCAAGCAACAAATTACTCCTATAGGGCAAAAGAATACAATAGCGTTAATGGCGATGAAATTCGCTTACTCGACGGAGAGGTATTAAAATCTGAGTATTCACGTTATAGTTTAGTAGATTCAACAGCTCAAAGCGATGATTTTTTTGGTCAAAGTTTTCATATATATATTCCAACAACATTACTCTATGGATATCCATGGAGCAGAAATGGAGAGATTCCAATAGGGCTTGGTACCTTTGTTAATATACGCGGATTTGAGAAAAAATATGCTGACTACACTGGAACATTTGAAGATAATCCGTATATGTTTGATTTTATAGCTCCTCCAAAAATTGAAGAGCCAATTGTTGAGGAACCAGAAATTGAAGTTCCCAAACCTATTTTAACAAATATCTACAGTTCAAAAGCAGTAGAAGCCTTTGATGAAATTTCAAATGGGATGATGATTTACTCCAAAGGTCCTGAGACTATTGTTGAAGATGTTATGAAATCTTTTAACGAAATACCTAAAAACAAACCTGCAGACGTTGTATTTGCAATTGATGCGACAGGAAGTATGTGGGATGATATAGACAGGCTAAAAAAAGAGCTTGTTCCAGCTCTTACAGAGGAATTGAAAACAAGATATGATGTTCGCCTTGGCCTTTTGTTTTATAGAGACTTTAGCGATAATTTTAGATTTCAAGGATTACCTGTTCAGCTAAGTCCCTTTACTGAAAACGAAAATGTCTTTTTTTCTAAGCTCAATAACATGAGTATTAGGCAAGGTTCTTTTTTAGGGGGAGATATTCCAGAGGCGGTATACGAAGCATTATATGCTTCGATGAGATACTACACGTGGAATAAAGATTCAAATAAAAAGATTATTTTAATTGGAGATGCAGAACCGCACGAAAGCCCGCGCGGAGTATACGGGGTAAGTAAAGAAACAGTCGACGAAATGTCAAAAATGTATGACATCACCATCGACTGTATTATTACTCCTAATAGATAAATCTATTCAACTATTTTTGCTAAATCTATTTGGGCAAGCTTTTTATAGGCTGGTGGTAATAGCATTGACAGCTGAGGATCTTCGTAATAAGAAATTATCCTTTCTAAAACTGGCTGAGCATCTTTAAAATTACCCTCTTTAACATCTAAATGAGCAAGTTCAAACTCTGCTACAACTAAAGAAGCATGGTTCATTCCAAACCTTGCAATCATAGTTTCAAAATAAAATCGGGCAGCATCAGGATTACTGTTATCAATAGCACTTTGGGCCATTTGTAAAAGCTCGGCTTCAGTTACATCATAGGCAACTTCTGTTGGCACCGTTTGACATGAAATTAATAACGCAAAAAGTAAAACGCAAACAATTGCTGTTAGCACATATCTTGATTTTTTCATAATCTTACTGTATCATCTTTTAAAAGACTATTCAAGAGGTACACAATGATAACAGTTGGAATAATTGGAGCAACAGGATACGTTGGAGCTGAATTAGCTCGATTACTGGTTAGGCACCCAAATGTAAAAAAACTCGTATTAAGTTCGGTAAGTTTTGAAGGGCAAAATATGCAAGAAGTGTACCCAAACCTTTATGGAATACTTACAAGCAAAACAGATGGGATGCTTGTAAGTGCAGATGAAGTAATGAAAGAATCTGATATAATTTTTACAGCCCTACCCCACGGAATTGCAGAAACCTATGCATTTCAAGCAAAAAAAGATGGAAAAAAACTAATAGATATGTCTGCCGACTTCCGTTTTGACGATGATGAAGCAACTTTCAAAAAATGGTATAAAAATGACTGGAAGCACCCTGAAATTCATACAGAGTCAGTATATGGTTTACCAGAAATGAACAGAGAGAAGATAAAAAAAGCCTCAATTATTGGAAATCCAGGTTGCTATGTTACAGCCACAACTCTTGCCCTGCTTCCTGCAATAAAAAAAGATATAGTAAATGAAAACCTCATTGTAGCGGATTGCAAAAGTGGTACAACTGGAACTGGTAGAGAGCCTAGTGGAACCAATAATTTTTCCGAGAGTGGTGAGTCTTGTAGCGCATACGGAATTGGAGCACATAGACACACCCCTGAGATAGAAAGGAATTTAACGAAGGCAGCTGGAAAGAAAGTACAGGTAGTGTTTACCCCTCACCTTCTTCCAATGAGCCGAGGTATTTTAGCAACAGTGTACGCACCTCTCTGTGAAAATTTTACAAAAGGCAAAACTTCTGAAGAATTAGAAAATGAAGTGCGCTCCTTATATGAAAACGCATATAACACAGAGCCATTTGTGCGTGTGTTACCAAAGGGCGTTTTAGCAAAAACAAAAAATATTCGCTTTACAAATATGTGCGACATGAGCATTCACATTGTCAACAATGGAACAATGCTTCAAGTTGTTTCTGTGTTAGATAATATGTTAAAAGGAGCAAGTGGGCAAGCGGTACATTCAATGAATCTTATGTACGGTTTTGATGAAACTGCTGGTTTAGATTTAATACCAGCAGCTTTTTAAGATTACTGCAGCCATTTCGTGTAAGCCCACCGTCATTTCGATACGTGCACAGAGAAATCTCATTTGAAAAGGAAACATCTCGGCCTTGTATCTGCAGTGACGAGAGAGCTAAGATCCCTCGACGCAGTTTATCCTGAGCGATGGCGAAGGACCTAGGATGACGGGGATTTAGTTACTTTTTCCTTTTACTAAAAATCCAATAAACATAATTATTGCAAACAGTCCAAGATATACATAAACTGCAGTACCATGGCTAATAAAAGCTGCGTAAATCATAAATAATGATCCAATAATGGCAAGAATAGGCATAAGAACCCGAGACATAAAAGAAGCATCCTTTATATTTTTTATTACCCATATAAAAATAGGTAAATACAGTGCATACATCGTTACAATCGGTAGTTCTGACACATCTAAGAAAATTGGCCACCATCCTGCAAAATTCCCATACCAAATGAAAATATATAACTCGCAAAGCAAAAGCCCAAGTATTGCTGCGTTTGTTGGCATGTTTGTAGTTGAATCCACCCTAGAAAATACATCTGGTTTTGGACCCATATTTCTTACTGCTAAAGAATACATTCCTCGAGTACAACCAAGCATTAGACCATTTGTGGTTCCTAAGCATGAAATAACTATAAACACAAGGAGCAAACTTCCACCTAGTTTTCCAAAGGTGTACGTAAATGCAAGTTTTACTGCAGCTTCACCGCCATTCATTAGTTCTGTAGTAGGCATTGTACCCGCTAAGCCAATAAAGTACGCAATATAAATTGCTACTATTGCAATAGTTCCCCAAAGTAAGGCTCTAGGTAGATTTTTTTTAGCATCTATTAGCTCGGCATTAATACTAGTCGCAATTATCCATCCTTCATAGGCAAATGCAGTCGCAACTATGCTTGTTAGCAAAGGGTTAGTTGAGGCAGTTGCTACAATTTCAGCCGTAAAATTCTCAAAAATTTGCCCATTAATAAGCCCCGAAATAAAACCTACTATTGCAAGTGAAAGCAAGGGAACTAACTTAATTAAGGTTGTAGATACTTGGAACTTGCCTGCCAAAATAGGAGATAATGCATTTAGTGCATACATTGCAACTAAATAAACAGCAGTAAGCATAAAGGTTGTAGATCCAGTGTTTACGTTCTCAAAACCAAATAACACTGCAGTATATTTTGCAGACACCCATGCTAATACACCTGTTAACGATGGGTAATATATGGTGGACATAAACCATCCAACAATATAACCATATG
>CAYJHL010000092.1:0-7434 GCA_964369585.1 uncultured Treponemataceae bacterium
TCTTTCCCCGCCGTTTTTTTATATGCATTTATACGATTATCGTTTAAGTTCATATCTCTATAATACTGTATTTTTTACGTGCAAGCAAGTGGTTACATTTAAAACAAAAAAGCCAACAGAGAATTCCTGTTGGCAGAGCATATTTTATAGGAGGAATAGCTATAATTTTACTGGCTCATTTTTATCTTGCGAAGCATACAAAGCATCAACTACTTTCATAAGTTTTACCGCTTCATCAGGTGTATTTAACGGATCCGCTTTTCCATCCAGAGTAAGAACAAAGTTTTCTACACTTGCAAGTCGTCCCATAGCTTGATCTTTTTCCGTTTTTATCAACCTATCTACATGCACTCCATTTTCAACGGTGTATAACGCACAAGAATCTAAAAATGTATTATCGTCTCCATCAATGCCAAAATGCCTTTCTACCTTACCACCAGCCTTGGTGCCTTGAAAAACTACGCCAGCATATTCCTTTTCAACCATTTCAGCCCAAGAATTTCTAAGCATAAGACATTGCCCTGTTTTAAAGGTTATAAATGCGCTACAAGCAGTTTCAACATCGTTTATTGTTCCACTTTGCACAGGAAAACCCCAAGGTCCTTGAAAATCTGGATTATCAATAAAGGTGTTATATGTTCGAGCAAGTACATAAGCTGGTTCTGGGTATCCCATAAAATACATTGCAAGATCGAGCATATGCAATAAATCTATTACGGGTCCGCCACCAGATAGAGATTTGTTAGTAAACCACCCCCCAAAACCTGGTATACCTGCTCGTCTAACCCAAGAAGCTTGAGCAGAGTTAATAGTACCGACATCTCCAGATTTTATATAATTCATAATTGCTTTTGATTCTGGACGAGCCCGATTATTAAAGTTAAACATTAATGTTTTGTTAACTTTCTTAGCCAGATCATACATGGATTGTATTTCTTGCTCACTTAACGCAGGTGGTTTTTCGCAAAATACATGCAAACCCTTTTCTAAAGCTTCCATTGTTAATGGATAATGAAATTTGTTTGGAGTAATAATTGAAACAGCTTCAATACCTTGACACCCATCCATCATTTCTGAAAAGGATGAATAAATTTTTTCTATATTAAGTTCTTTAGCGGTACTTTTTGCTTTTTCAATATTTACATCACATATAGCAACAACATCTGCACCGCCCTTGCGAAAACCTTGTACATGATATGAAGCCATTCCACCAGCACCAATAATTGCAATTTTTTTCATATTTCTCTCCTAGTGCACCCAAGTTTACAATATACAAAGGTGTATCAAGCTACTATTCAGCGAATCCATTGAATGAAGAATCTATAGGATCCGAAAAGATAATTGGCTGTAAAAAATCTACAGCTTTTTTTAATCCCTCATCAAGGCTCATTAGAGGATCTTCATGTTCAATACTAATTGCATAATCATACCCTACGGAACGAAGACTGCTAAGTATTGATTTCCAAACTAAATCATCATGACCATAACCAACCGTTCTAAAATACCACGAACGATCTTTTAACAAATGATACTTTCGAGTATCGAGATTTCCGTGCACATCAGACTGGTGTTTTATTATACCTACATCTTTAGCATGAACATGGAAAATAGAATCTCCAAGCTCTAGAATTGATTCAGAAGGCTCGATGCCTTGCCAAAAAAGATGGCTTGGATCAAAATTTGCCCCAATTGTCTTACCTACTGCTTCACGCAGCTTTAACAATGTATAGGGATTATACACAGAAAATCCTGGGTGCATTTCTAATGCAATTTTATCAACACCATGATCCATTGCAAATTTAGTAGCTTCTTTCCAATATGGAATTAAAACCTCGTTCCATTGATATTCAAGTACATCTTGAAAATCGTCTGGCCATGCACAGGTAACCCAGTTTGGAGTTTTGTCATCTTTGCTTCCCCCAGGACACCCTGAAAACGTATTAATTTGTTTAATTCCAAGTCGTTTTGCTAATAAAATTGTGTTACGAAATATTTCGTCATGATTTTTCGCATACTCTTTATTAGGATGTACGGGATTACCATGACAGCTAAGCGCACTAATTTCTAGGCCTGCGTCATTTAGTTTTTTCTTAAACATATTTAATGCAGATTCATCTTGTAACAATACTTCTGGGTTACAATGGTTATTACCAGGATAGCCACCGCAGCCAATTTCGAGCATTTTCACACCAAGAGACTGTGCTTTTTCTATTACTTTTTCTAAAGACCTATCATTGTATATTGCTGTAAAAAATCCTAATTCCATGCTCTTAATCCTCTATTCAAAAATAACTACACCCTTAATATATCCATCAGGGCGATTTTCCATCATATCAAAACCTTTTTCTATTTCTTCAAGTGTAGATTTATGCGTAATATATGTCGGTATATTGCCTTTGTATTCAAAAAGTTTTATTCCTCTTTTCATACCATCTGCATATTCCATAATGTCGCGTTCATGAGCATTAACAAGGTTTATCGCTTTAAAGTTCCATCTCTCCATATTAACTGTTCGAAGATTCAGTGAGTGATAACCATAAAGCATTAGAGTTCCCTTAATTTTGATAAGTTCGCTTGCCAAGTCAAGAGTACTTTGAATACCACCTGCTTCATACACAACATCGAATCCCTCTCCCCCAACCAAAGCTTGAACTTTTTCCATTGCAGCTTTATCAGTAACATTAACTACAATATCTGCGCCAGCTTTTTTTGCGAGCTCAAGGTTTTCATCTTTTATATCCATAACAACAACTGGTGCAAAACTAGAATGTTTTAAGATTGATACTAACAATAATCCCATGTATCCTGCACCAACTATTGCTACACTATTGCCAGGCTTCATTGGTGTCCGCTTCACAGCGTTTATTGCACATGCAAGTGGTTCACCTAATACTATTTCATCTTTCATTGAATCAGGAACTATACATGTAGCATCTTTTTTAGCTACTACATACTCAGCATAAGAATGCGCTGGGTTCAATATTGCAGTAACTGTAGCTCCAAGTGGAAACTGATCACATTCTCCACCAGCTACAACTCCATATGGTTCATGACCTGTCATTCCAACTGGCAACGGGTATTCAACGCCTTCTTTTCCAATCCAGTTTCCCATTTCACTCATACAAATACCGCATGCATTTAATTTTATTAGTACTTCATCTTCTTTCGGTGTAGGTATATCTACCTCAACAATTTTATATTTTCTAGGCCCAATTAATTGTGCTGCTTTCATATTTCCTCTCCTCTATTGATTTTCCTTAACCTTTTACAGCTCCTGCTGTCATTCCTGTCATAAATTGTCTTCTAAAGAACATAAATAATATAGTTGGTATAATCATCATAATCACTGTTCCTGCAGTTATCCCATGCACATTTCGTGTCATATTGCCTTGGAAAAACAATAAACCAACAGTCATTGTTCTCATGGCATCTTTTGTTAAAAAAACCATTCTTAATAAAAGATCGTTCCAGCTCCAAATAAATTCAAGAAGCATAATAGTAATAACAGCTGGTTTTACCATTGGAAAAATTAAACGTGATAAAATAGTAAGTTCATTTGCTCCATCTAGCTTTCCACTTTCTCGTACTTCTTGAGGAATTGTTATCATAAATCCTCTTATTATGAAAATAAACATTGGCATAGCTAATGCTATATCACTTACAATAACTCCCCAGTGGCTATTGTATAAGCCTAAATTACGTACAATAACGAAAAGAGGGATTATAATAGCAGTGGGAGGAACAATGATTCCCAATAAAAAATAGTTCAATATTGCATTTGACCCTTTAAATTTCAAGAAAGAAAAGGCATAACCGGCTAATACTACAATAACAACCATTAATACAGAGTCAATACATGAAATAATTACTGAGTTCTTAAAGTACACGCCGAAATTCCCTTCAAACCAAGCAGAAGTGATATTTTCAAGTGTTGGTGGAAGAGGTGGAATCCATGGCGTTGTTAATGAAAGGCTAGGATCTTTAAAAGCTGTAAATATTGTTAGCAAAAATGGACTTGCAATAATGAACACTAAAACTGCTAGCAAAAAGTATAAAAAGAATTTACCAAGATATTTCATATTACACCTCCTTTTTTTGTTGCTGTCGATAATAAATTATTGTTAAAGGTAAAATAATTAACAGTAAACACATTGCCAAAGCAGAGCCTTCACCATAATTGCTCTGAACCATACCTATTTTGTAAGTTAATGTTGCTAATATCTCGGTTGCTCCATTTGGACCACCATCAGTAGTAGCCTTTATTAGGTCAAAAGACTTTGCGGCACCTGTCATCATCATAATCACTACCGTTGCCGTTGTACTTACCATACTTGGTATTGTAATGAAGCGAAATTTTTGCCAAAATCCTGCACCGTCAATATCTGCAGCTTCGTATAATGATGTATCAATTGTTTGCAAACCAGTTAAAAATAGAACAATGCTTAATCCCAATTGACTCCAAATATGCGCAATAGCTAAACTTGGAAGTGCTAAAGTTTTATCTCCCAAATAGCCAATAAGAACTTCGCTTCCTACTATTTGTGACAAGAGTGCATTCAAAGCACCGTTTGGTTGATATATCCACCGCCAAATAACAGCAGTTGACATAAATGCTTGTAAAACAGGTAGAAAGTAAACTGTTTGGAAAAAAGTTCTACCTTTAATATTTTGTGAAAGTAAGTATGCAACAACAAAACCAATTGCAACAGTACATACTACAATTAGAAAAACCCAAATAATGGTATTCCCAAATGCTTTAAAAAACATAGGATTATCAAAAATACGCTGATAGTTTTGTAAACCAATAAACTTTTTAGGAATAGTAGTCACACCATTCCACTTTTGAAAACTTAGCAAAAACACTTGAATAATTGGCTGTACAACAATCCAAGTGTAAATAAGAAATGCAGGCAAAAGCATGACATACGGTGTAAACCATTTTTCTTTTATTGAACCACTTTTTTTCATTACTTACTCCATAATAAGAGAAGAGGAATTGCTTCCTCTTCTCTATTTGTAGATTATTTTTAACGCTCAATTCCTCCAGGAACCATTGTTAATCCATCAGCTTCATCCATTAACCAGGCATCTTCAATTGCTTGGCAGAATTCTACAGGTGTTAAGTCGCTACTTAACAAGCCTTGTAGTCCGTTGTATGTTGCTTCAATAGTGCGTGCAGGCTGTACAGTATCCAAGAAAGCGTGAACTGTACCGTTACTGCGGTATTCATCCACTTCGTTTGCCATTTCTTTTCTAATTGTTGGAATTTCTATTGTTTCAAGAATACCTGAAACTTCACCTACTGGCCAGCTTGTTCCTGTTGCCAAAAGTTCTGATCGTGAAGAATCTGTCATAAGAAGTAGGTTTAATAATTCAGCAGAAAGATCTGGATATTTTGTACTAGCATTAATATACCAACCACTTCCGATATCTTCTGTAGGATAAATTTTACCTTCGCTATTTAGAGGAGGAAGCAAGAATACGCTAAAATCGTTAATAGAGTCTCCTAGCTTTGCAATTGCATCAGAAATAACCCAAGGACCAGTAAATGTCATAGGAATATCGCCTGACCAAAAACTATCCATAACTTCGCCATAGCCTTGTGCATTAGGAGATGGGCCAAAATAGCCTTCTTCACTTAAGTTTTGTAAAAATGTTGCTGCTTCAACAAATTCTGTATCTGTCCATGATCCATCACCAAACATAACATTATCTACCTTTGCAGGCCCAGCAAAGTTACCAAATAACATAGATTGCCAGTGCGAAATAGGCCATCTATCTGCTCCACCTACACCAATAGGAGTATTATATCCTGCATTCTGTAAGGTTTCTAACATGCTGTAAAATTCATCAAGAGTTGTAGGAATAGATAAACCTAGTTCAGCAAATATTTTTTTATTATAAAACATCATTGTAGATTCTACTGCATCCCCAATTGACCATAGTTGGCCTTTAGAAGAAGTATAGTTGATAACACCTTCAGGAATTATATCTTCCCATCCATACTCTAAAGAATAATCATTAAGAGATTTTACAAGACCACCTTCAATAAGTGTTGCTGGTTGTCCAGGGCCAGTTCCAAACATAAAAATGTCAGGACCTTCTCCACTAGATAAAGCGGGAACAAGAGCTGGATTCAATAAGTCTGACCCAACAAAAACAACTTCAACAGTAACATCTGGATGTGTTTCAGTAAAACTTTCAAGAATTGTTGTATATCCATTTACAGTGCCTGGTTCACCATTCAACCAAGCTGTTAAAACAATAGGGCCATCTTCATCTGAGCTTGAGCCCGAACATGAAACCATAAAACATACGCTCAACAAAGCAAGTAATAATAACATAATTTTTTTCATTTATTCCTCCAAAAATGAAATATAGTATATACACTATACAATCAATACATGAAGAATGTTTGTAAAAAATGACAAAAACTATGCACTTATTGCCAAAATACAATTTATGTATGCTGATTTGCTTTTCTCCAATCGGAAGGCGATATATTATATTTTTTTTTGAACTGCCTATTAAAACTTGAAAGTGAATTAAATCCATGTTTATCTGATATATAATTAATTGATAAATCCGTACTTTTTAAATCTTTACAAATCATAGAAAGACGCAAATTTAATACATAGTCATATGGAGTTGCATTATATATTTTTTTAAAATGGCGCAAAAAGGAACGTAAACTCATATGACATGATTCCGCTAATTCTGCTATACAAACTTCTCCAGTGTAATTATTTTGAATACGCAATACAGCTGGAATTAACTGTTGAACTGCAGTAGTCAAATGATCTGTTTCAACAAAAAACTGCGGTACAAACTTTGTAGATGATCGATTCAGCAAGATGGCCAATTCTAAGATGCTTGAAACTATGCGCATTTCATAATAACTTTTTTTTGATTTCATTTCATTTATTATATTGTATATAAGTGTGTTAATTTTTGGATACTCTGTTGTACTATAGAGGTTACCAAAATGGCGTTGAAAAATATCTGTTAAACCGCTCTTAAATGCATAGGGGAGATACTTTGCAAAAAGTGTTTCTATATCAACAAAGGCATATTGCCACACACTCTTAGTTCCAGTACTTGATTGCGCAAAATGAATTGTATTAGGAGAAATTAACACAGTATCTCCGCTTGAAAATGAAAAATGCGTATTTTCTATGTTAAAAAAACCACTTCCTGAAATACAGTATCCTATTTCAACACAATTATGTAGATGCAGGTGCGCTATAGGAGCATCATCTTGAGAAAAAACGCTATCCAGTGTAGCAGGAAAATCTCCTGTAATACTAATTTTTTCGGGAAGAATAGGTATAACAAGATTTCTGGAACTCATAAAATTATAATACTGTATTTTTTACGTGCAAGCAAGTGGGTACATTTAAAACAAAAAAAGTAGTGGCTTCAACTAGCCACTAC
>CAYJHL010000093.1:0-7426 GCA_964369585.1 uncultured Treponemataceae bacterium
ATGTTTTTATAGACATTTTCGCACAGTAGCGCTTAAAATTTACAGGAAGTTTTGGTGACCATAAAACTGTTAAGTTTGGCTCAGGGGCAGGCCCCAATGTATCGAGGGTGTGAAGCACACGATAACTTGTTTTTGTTACCAAAGGTCTTCCATCTACAGACATACCTCCAATTGCTTCTGTTACCCATGTTGGATCTCCCGAAAACAATGAATTATATTCAGGGGTTCTTGCAAACTTTATAAGTCGAAGCTTCATAATAAAATGGTCAATATATTCTTGCGCTTGAGTTTCTGTAATAAGGGCCCTATCAAGATCTCGCTGAATATACACATCCAAAAAGGTAGAAACTCTCCCTAAACTCATTGCAGCACCATTTTGATCTTTTACTGAAGCTAGATAGCCAAAGTATAACCACTGAATAGCCTCTTTTGCATTTGCAGCAGGTCGGCTAATGTCAAAGCCATAAATTGACCCTAGTTTTTTTAACTCTCCCAAAGCTCGCACTTGGTCTGCAAGTTCTTCGTGAAGTCGAATGTTGTCGGCGGTCATTCTTTCTAAGGCAGTTTTAAGTTGCTCTTTCTTATCTTCGATAAGCATATCTACACCGTAAAGGGCAACACGCCGATAGTCTCCGATAATCCTTCCTCGCCCATAAGCGTCAGGAAGCCCCGTAATAATTCCACTCTTTCGTGCAAGTTTCATTTCGTCGGTGTAGGCATCAAAAACACCTTGATTATGTGTTTTTCGATACTTTGAAAAAATCTCTTTTACACGGTCTGAAACCTTGTAACCATAGGCTTCACAAGAAAGTTCTGCTACACGAATTCCTCCAAAGGGTTGCAAGGATCTCTTAAAAGGTTTTTCTGTTTGAAAACCTACTATTGTTTCTAAATCTTTATCCAAATATCCTGCAGCATGAGAAGTTATTGTAGAAATAACATCGGTGTCCATATCAAGAACACCACCAGCTTCTGCTTCTTTTTTGTTTAATTCTCCAACCATTTCCCAAAGTTTTTTTGTATTTTCTGTTGCATCAACTAAAAATGACTCATTACCATCATACGGAAGATAGTTTTTTACAATAAAATCTCGAACATTTATCGATGTTTCGGCATCGCTCCAAAGACCTGGAACAAAGCCTCCCCACTCTTTTTCATAATCACTAAACATAGTACCTCTCTAAAAATCTTTTTATAAGACTTCACCTTTATAATACTACCTTTGAAGTAAATAATCAATGTTTTTTGTTAGTTTTAACTAATTTTATTTGCTTTTTTTCTTTCCCTATCTTTCGAAATCTATGCTATACTAGTATTATACAACTTTGGAGACGCAGCTATGAACCAAAATGCAAAAAAAACACCTCTTGGCACCGGAAATTGGATAGCAATACTTTTTTTAGCCTTTTCAGGCCAAATTGCTTGGGCAGTTGAAAACACTTGGTTTAATTCTTTTGTAAATGATACCATCTCACCAGACCCTAGAATTATTTCAATCATAGTTGCAGCTAGCGCTATTACAGCAACCCTCACTACCTTTTTCATGGGATCATTAAGCGATCGTATGGGAAAAAGAAGAACTCTCATTTTTGCAGGATATATTCTATGGGGGATTTCAACCGCACTCTTTCCTCTTGCAGGGCTAATAAAAACTATTTGGGTTTCAATCTTTGCCATTGTGTTACTTGATTGTATTATGACCTTTTTTGGGTCTACTGCAAATGATGCTGCTTTTAATGCATGGATTACCGACATTACTGATAAAACAAATCGTGGCACGGTAAGCGGCTTTTTAGAAATTTTTCCTCTTCTTGCACTCGTTGTTACAACCGTAGCCTCAGGTATATTGATAGAAAATTTTGGTTATACAACGTTCTTTATTATTCTTGGTGCAATTGTAATTGGATGCGGAATTATTGGAGGATTAAGCCTAAGAGAAGGGTCGGTAATAAAAGCAGAGAATTCTACGACCAGTTTTGCAAAACAACTAAAGGATATTTTTTCTTTTGAATCATTAAAAAAAGATAAAAAGCTTATGTGGCTTCTCATAAGCATCCTTGTTTTTACCACTGCTGAACAAATAGCCCTACCCTTTCAAATAATCTATTTTACTCAAACACTCGGCTTTGGTTACGATGAAGTAGGGATATATCTTGGAGCAATGACTCTATTATCTGGTATCTTTGGTGTTGCTTTTGGATTTTTAGTAGATAAAGTAGGCAAACCAAAAATGATGTCCTTTTCAATTATAATTTCTGCGTTAGGCTTTTTCTTAGTCGCCTTTGCTCAAAATCTTGTATTTTTATGTATTGCAATTTTTTTCATGGCCTTTGGAATTGTGACAAAAATAATTGTAAGCGGAGCCTGGCTCAGAGATTTAACTCCAGCTGGTGAAGTTGGTGCATTTCAAGGAATACGCATGGTGTTCCGTGTGCTTCTTCCAATGATCATAGGTCCATTTATAGGAGAAAGGATTATAAGCTTTTTTGGCGCACCCATTGTGACAAATGGCCAAAAAGGATTTTTACCAACAAGCCTTATTTTCATTGCAGCAGGATTATTAACACTTTTAGCTTTTATTCCAGTGAAAAAAGCATTACAACAACAAGGAGAAGAAAAATGAAAACAATTTGGGGAGAAAAGCTTGATACAAATAATATTCTACAAGAATATCCACGACCTCAACTAGTTCGCGACAGTTATATAAATCTTAATGGTTGTTGGGAATACTGTGTTACAAATGGAGAGAAGCCTCACAAATACAATGAAAAAATACTTGTTCCCTTTTCACCCGAATGTGAACTTTCTGGAGAAGTGACAAAGCCTACCCCAGCACAAACGACGTGGTATAAAAAGAACATATCAATTCCCAAAGGCTTCAATAAAGGTAAGCTTATTCTTCACTTTGGTGCTGTCGATTGGCATGCACAAGTATTTATAAATGAAAGAATAGTAGGTGAACACAAGGGGGGCTACACATCATTTTCGTTTGACATTACAAGTTTTTTAGAGGCCAAAGACAATGATTTAGTCGTAAAAGTTACAGATCCATCAGATACAAAAAGTCAGCCAAGGGGAAAACAAAAAACAAAAAATGGTGGTATTTGGTACACTCCTCAAAGTGGAATTTGGCAAACAGTTTGGATTGAAAGTGTTCACGAAAACTATATTACTTCAATTGACTACATTCCAAAATGTAATGAAGAAAAAATACAGATTCGTGTTAACACAAATACTTCCGCAAGAGAAGATTGTATACTCCTACTTGAAGGAAAAAAACACATCGTCAGAACAAATGAAATTACTGACATCACAATGCAAAATTTTACATACTGGTCTCCAGAAAAACCTCACCTATATTCTATTACTTGTAAGTACAAAAAAGACAACATTCAAAGCTATTTTGCAATGAGAGAAATGACCATTCAAAAAGATGCAAGCGGAACAAAGAGGCTTTTCTTAAATGGTAAAGAGTATTTTAACAACGGCGTACTTGACCAAGGATATTGGAGTGACGGATTATACACTGCCCCCAGCGACGAAGCTTTAAAGTACGATATTCAAAAAATGAAGGAGCTCGGCTTTAACACACTTCGAAAGCACATAAAAGTAGAACCAATGAGATGGTACTATCACTGTGACACTATTGGTATGCTTGTGTGGCAAGATATGATAAATGGTGGTGGAGATTACAAACTTACTACTATTTCTGCACCAGCATTCGTTCCCTACAATCTAAAAGACACAAAGTATAACGCCTTTGCTCGACAAGACAAAGAAGGCAGAAATCAATTTTGGGTTGAATACAAGGAAATGCTTGAACAATTAAAAAATTGTCCGTCAATAGTTCTTTGGGTTCCCTTCAATGAAGGATGGGGACAATTTGATTCAAAAAAAGCGTACGCTATTACAAAAGAAATTGATTCCACACGTGTTATTGACCATGCAAGTGGGTGGCACGACCAAGGAATAGGCGATTTTAAAAGTCTTCATATTTATTTTAGACCATACAAGTTTAATAAAGACAAAAAAAATCGTGCGGTCATATTAAGTGAGTTTGGTGGATTTTCTTACAAAGAGCAAACTGGCACAGGACAGAAAAAAACTTTTAGTTATAAAAAGCTTAGAACTAGAGAAGATTTTGTGATGGCGGTAATAAGCCTTTTTGAAAAGGAAATAGTAGTAGCAAAAAAGCAAGGTCTTTGTGCAAGCATTTATACCCAGCTTTCAGATGTAGAAGAGGAAACGAACGGATTTTTAAGTTTTGATAGAAAAGAATGTAAAATAGAAAAAGAGGAATTAAAAAAAGCATTTGAAGAACTTATATAAAACTTATTAAACAACATGGACAAAGATAGATACTTATGCTACAATTTTGCTATTGCTAGAATTTTAAAGAGGTTTTTATGAAACGAATTGTTCTTTTTTGTTTTCTTTTGAGCATGGTTTTTTCACCAGTTGTAGCTCAAACAGCACAGGATGACGCTATTACCTTCAAAGTAGATAAAAACTGGGGTTTAGCTATTGGGGAGGCAATTGCAAGTGATTTAATTTTATTAGGAATAAACCGCTACGTTAGAAATGCCTCGTATGCTTACATTACATGGGATTCTATGTATGAAAACCTTACTAACCCTTGGGTTTGGGATCAAGACGAATTTTCTGTAAATCAATTAGGGCACCCATATCAAGGATCTTTTTATTTTATAGCAGGTAGAGCAAATAATCTGACTTATTGGGAATCCTACGTTCCAACTGTAATAGGGAGTGTTTTCTGGGAAATATTTATGGAAACAGAAAAACCTTCTATCAATGACTTCATTGTAACAACATATAGTGGTGCAGCAGTAGGTGAAATGCTCCATCGTCTTTTTTTAGAGGCAGAAAATAATGATTCATGGCTTGCATTAGCCTTAAGTCCAATGGGAACATTAAATGTTGCAATTACTGGGAAACCAGCAATGAGAGTAAACGAAAAAATTGAATCTTTAAGTGTAGGATTTTCGTTAGGCTCTGTAGTTTCATTTAGAGAAATTGAAAATCAATTACAACTCCAAGAGGTGGAAGATTTTCCTGTTACTCTTGGTGCAAGCTTGGGACTTGTCTATGGAAAGCCTTATGGCCATGAAACAAACACACCTTATACTCACTTTGAACTACAAACTCAATTTGACTGGAATAGATACTATCATTCATTTTCGTTCTTTTCCAATGGATTATTATGGTCAATTGCACCGCCTTGGAACGAAAAAAATGCTGTTACAACTTTTGGAATTAGCCAACACTACGACGTAATTATTTCTGAAGATCTTTGGTATAATGCAAACTCAATTGGTGCGACAATAAAGCAAAAAGTATATCTACCAAAAGAAACACAATTCAACTGGAGTTTACATGTAAACTGGCTTATTTTAGGTTCTTCAGAGTATTACTACTTTATATCCGAGGAAATTGGAAAGCCTGAAACAGGAGAAGAAAGACGTGATTATGATCTTTCTACAGGTGAAAATGTAAAGTTCCATTTATCTATTGGCAATGAAAAATTTGGGACATTTTCCCTTTGGTCAATCTTAAACGGTATGCACACAATTGCAGGTTCTGTACCTGAAAATGGCTCACCTGGGTTTACCCTGATTAGTATTACAGGGTTCTCCTATGAATACCAATTAACGCCAAACAAGTACATACTTGGAGTATCCAGTTCGTTATACCAAAAAACCGGATTTTATACTCAAGCAAATAATGTTACTAACTTAAACGATTATACTTCTGTCTACTTCAAGATAAAGTATAAATAGTTACACTTTTTTCAAGACAACAACCATAGAATCGCAGTCGTCCATTTCGGAGTAGCGTTCTATGGTTAGGATTTCAAGCATTTCTTTTACTGCAATTTTTTTTATTGTCTCTTCCATATAGTATGTAAATCGGATTTCTCCATTAAACATTAGTTCTTCCCTCTCCTCACCGTGCCACAGCGTCATAAAAATAATTCCACCAGTTTTTAAAGCAGCTTTTTGTTGCGAAAGCGACGCTATAAAATCATCTTTCGTTAAATGGTGCAAAACTTTGTTTGAAAAAATACAGTCAAATTTTTCGGGTATTGTAATATTTGTGGCATCCAGTATTCTTACATCTGCATTTGGATGTTCTGCTTTGTAATCTTCTATAAATATTGGCGAGTTATCTGTTCCTACAACGGAGTACTTTTTTGAAAGAATATCATAATCAAGGCCTGCACCCATTCCAATCTCTAAAATGGAATCGCCTACTTTTAAATACTTTTCTAGCCTATTAATCATTGGCATTGGGTCATAATCATCAAGCATGCTTTTATACTCATTGACATTTTCACGTTTCATAAAATAATTCATAAGTGTTCCTCTTCACAGAATAAACCTAGTTTAAAAATAAGTCAAGTGTTTGATTTTGATTAGTAAACTTTTTAATGCAAAAAAATAGAAGCTGTGATATCATATAGTATATAGTTGGAGGAGAAAATGAAAGCAAGCTTATTTTTATTGACACTTATTCCTGTATTTTTTTTCAGCTGTGCTTCTATGTTACCAGAGACAGAATCAGAAGCTGTGCAAAGAGAAATGTATCAAGAAGAACATCAGGGAGATACTCAGATAATGATGGATGTTGTTGTAAATATCGAAGGTATTATCTCAGAAGTCAGTAAGGATGGAAAAAGCTTTAAATTAAGTTGTGGAACATGGGTAATTACCGATAAACAAACCAAACTGGGGATTTCTGGTCCTAATGCTCTTCCAAAAGAAGAACAATACTTTGAACACACTTTTCGCAAGGGTAATTCTATTGCAGGTTTTTCAGAAACTCCTGATGGCGAAATAATTGTCGCGCAAGTTATATACACTAATTGGAACTGGGAAGAACCAATTAAACGATAAAAAAAGCGATACATTAAAAAAATATCGCTTTTATTCTCTAGGAAATTCTTCAATTAAAAAGGAAGCGTATTTTCAAAAACTTCCTCTGTATCTGCATCAATAGTCTTAAAGGTAATTCCTGAAGGAGTAAGACCTGAAAGAAATTGAAGTGCTAAAACATCAGGGTAAGCTGGAACAATCAAAAAAAGAAGACCATTTTGAGCTCCTGCTGCATCAGTTACTTTTGCTTCTAGCAATGTTCCATCTTCATTAAATGCAATGTCAGCAACAACATCTTCATCTATTCCCCTTAAGAGTTCCACAAACTCATCAACATTTGCACTCAAATTGGCAGAAGCTTTTTCCTTTAAGTCCTGAATATTAGACTCTGTTATTGTATAGGTCACAGACCCATCTTCATTTTCTACTACTGCTTCAGCTGTTTCGGCTAAACTGTACTCGCCTAATAAGTCTTTAAAGGCCTGTCCAACTGTTACGTCTGTAGTCTTCTCTGCACATCCTACAAAAAGTAG
>CAYJHL010000094.1:0-7321 GCA_964369585.1 uncultured Treponemataceae bacterium
AGACAGCCTCTGCCATTACATGGGCAGCACTGTGTCTGATTGTTTCAAGTTTTTCGTTAACTTCTTTCATGTTACTTCCTTAGATGCCGCCGCGGCAAGCGGGACGACATGGATGTCGGATATTCAGCAATTTCATAACACACAATTAAGAAATTGCAAATGAAAAAACGACAAGGATGTTGTTTTTTCATTAATCCTTTTCCCCACAGATACAACCTGCGGTGGTTACTATAGAATAAAAGGAAGTAGAAAAGTTGTCAAGTGCTTAGAATAAAGTAAGCACTGATGTTTTTAGAGTAAATGGGTAGTATTTATCGTTGTTTGAAAGATGTATAATCTAAAAATGATTTCGAAGTAAGCCTGTGTCGGTAAGTATTAGTGCATCAAGTTCTGGGCAGGGAGATTCTTTTATATCATCTAAAATACTCGCCTTTAGAGTATAATAATCCCAAGTTTCATCATTTAAAGGATTTTCTATTCCCTTCTCCATATCAGAAAAAGATCTGTCTTTGTATCCTTCTAACATAATAAGCGCTAGAATATACATTCCATGTTGAATAATTCTCTCATCTCCACCCTCAAAGGCTGAAAGGATTCCCAAGTCCTCATACACTGTTGAAACTGCATCAGGATTATAGTCCCCTAAACTTCCACTCGGACGAATCTTTTCTAAGTAAATTGAAAGATGTTCAAGAGCTTTTTCCTTTGGTTCACTGCAGCGTGCTACAAAGGGGAGTGCTGCAATAAATTTGGCAACACCACTTTTACTAAAACTATCGCTTTCAATTTTCGACAATACGCTTTTTGTTGTAATAACATTAAAAATATCATCTAAGAATTCTTGTAGCTGTACAGAAACAGCTATTTCCATTGTTTCCATCTCCCTCTCCTTTTCACACACATGGTATCACTAAGTATATAATAATGCAAGTAAGAAAGGACTGAAATATTGAAAATAGTGCTATTAAACAGAATCAAAACTAGTTTTGAGCCATCAAAGCTTCAACAGTCAATTCATCTTGGTACCATTCAATTAATAAAGAAAAATTTTCTGTTACGTAACCATCAGCGGAAGCTTGAATTTTTAAGATACTTCCCGTTTGTAATTCATTATTTGTAAGTTGTTCTAATGGAGTCCATACTCCATTGTATAACACTGAAAAGGTAGTTTTATCCGTAATATCTTCACCACTTTTCATATCAAAAGAATTGGTATTAATATTCAGTGCTCTAATATCAACCGTGTGTATGTCAAATGTAATATTCTGTTCTTTTTCATCTATAATTAATGACTTCCAAAAAACATCTGAGCCTACAACAACCTTAACTCTATACATTCCAGGTTTTACATAGAGTGGTTTTGTAACAAACACCTCGCTTGAATCCATTTCTTTCATTTTCTTAAAAGTTCTATAACCATTAGTAACACTTGGGATATCAGCATTGTCGTTATAATAGAACTGAGCACTCATCGGTACACCGGAGCCTATCGATGATGTTTTAGAGGTTTCTAGGGTAACAGTAACTGGGGTGTACATATTTCGCAATACTGTTTCGTGAATATATCCCTGCTTCCAAGCAAAAACACCGCCTCCAATAAGCGCTAAGGCTGCGACAGTTATTGACACAATTTTATGTAAGCTTTTATTTTTAGGAACAAACATCGGCTCTGAATAATTTTGCATAAGCATGAGCTTTACCATTGAAACTCTAATGGGCTTAATATCAAATTTATTTAACTGCTTATTCACCGCCTTTAGAACAGCATCAGCATTTTTGTATCGCTTCTGAACATTAGGATGCATCATTTTTTTAATAATACGGCTAATACTTGGTGGCAATTTTTGTTCTAACTTAGAAGGAGCAAGATATTGACCCTTTTTTATTTGAATAAGAGTTTCCGGCACCATATTAACGCCATACGGTTTTTTTCCTGTAACCATTTCATACAGCATTACACCAAGGGCATAAATGTCGGCACGAGCATCAACGCTTTTGCTGTCTTCAAATTGTTCTGGCGGCATATATGCAGGAGTACCAAGAGTAATACCTGCTTGTGTGATATCTTCCTCAACGGCATTTTCTTTTTCAGCAGAAGCAATACCAAAGTCCGCTAATTTGATTTCACCTTTTGATGAAATAAGAATGTTTCCAGGCTTTATGTCGCGGTGTATAACTCCTTTTGAATGAGCAAATTTTAATGCTTTACTAGCATCTCGTACAATTAATAAGGCCGTAGGCCATGAAAGCTTTTGCGATTTTCGAATAAGTTTATCGAGTGACATCCCATCAACTAGTTCTAGCACAATATAGTGGAAAGATCCTTCTGTAAAATAATCAAACATCCTCACAATATTTGCGTGTTGTAATTCGAGTAAAACACGTGCTTCTCTTTTAAATCGTTCTAATAAGGGCTTGTTCCCACGAATTGTTAATTTCTTTATAACAACATGATGCTTAAGATTCGGATGCATAGCTTTATATACAACACCCATACCACCGCGGGCAACTACATCTTGAATTTTATATTTTCCAATTTTTTCAGGAATATCACTCACCTTTTTCTCCTACAAAGTTTTGACTATTTTCTGCTATTTTTCCTGTTTTCGTATTATAAATATCAGTTAATGGATTAAACTCTCTAAACGGGTTTACTATTGAAATAAAATGTTCATTGGGATTATGTATTTGAATAAACTTTCCACCTCGCAATGCTCGGTGCGTACCGGCAAAAGTTCTATGCCCCGCAAAATATACAGAATTTGATATTTCAGGTAAAAGATTATGTAACATTGACATTACTGACCCTTCTTCTGCTTCATCATTATGTGTCCATGTTAACCCAATAATAGTTTGTTCATCACAATAGGCATTTATAAGTTCAGAGTACTTATAAGCTCGTTTGGGCTCAGCGTGAGATACTAAAAAATTTGCACCTCGAATAAACAATGGTAGATTATTTTCAAAATCTGCATACGCATGAGTTACTTCACTTCCGTATAGGTTAATCATAAAATCTTTTACCATTTCTCCTTCAGAAGCAAATTTTCTAAAGGGAAGATTTCCACACGTTGGGGCGTTTAATATATTTTCATGATTTCCTTTTAAAAAGTGAAAATGGGTGGGGCACTGTTGTTTTAAATGCATAATAGTAGTCATAAGTGCTAAGCCCTCTTCCATCTCAGAGCATATATAACTGTTTAATGGCTTTCCCTTTAACCACTCTTTTTGGGCATCAATCCAGCGATCGCGACCACGCTTTTCAGAATGTAGCCCATCACCAACGCATACAAGAAAAACTTTTTTTTGTAATAATGCCTCTTGTATAGTAAGAGAAGTCTCATCTTCTCCATCAAACGGCAAATTAAAATTAAGAATCTCATAAAAAAAATCAACACGGGCATGTAAGTCAGGAACGAGAACTACTGGAATAGTATTATCAAATGAGGCAATATCGATAAATGCACCAGAGCATTCAGTGTCATCAAAAGGGCGTAATGCTATTGGCTCGCTACGCAACGATCCTACAGTGGTAGTAATAGTATGAAGAAAGTCTTCTGGCAAGGGAAATTTATATTTTGAAAAAACACGTTTCGCAGTCATATTAGTATTGCATTACAATAAAACTAGGACATAACAATATTATCGTTACCGATAGTAATTTTATCTCCGCGCCTTATACGCACGTACTTATCAGATGGGATTCGTGTTCCATTTAAAAAAGTGCCATTTGTGCTTCCCATGTCTTTTAAAAAATACTCGTCACGAATTTTTTGAATTACGGCATGGTTTCGACTGGCAAGCTTATTTTCAATTACGATACTATTTGTAGGAGCACGCCCAAGCGTTATTTTCCCTACAGTCATATCAACTTTACTATTCTTAAATGTTAAGTAAGATATGGCATCTGAATCAACGAGCTTATCAAGTCTTTGTCCAACTGCACTTTCTGAAGAAATTGTATAATCTTGCATATTCTAAGTATAACACAGCAAACGTAAAAAATCAACTCAATTAGTAATTGCGTATTATACTTTGTGTCCCTTCTTTGTCATGCCCATTTTCTACTAAATGTTCATACATGTCAGTAATAATATCTAAACAAGGGAGATTTTTACCCATTTCTCTCATAGCACTTTGTGCAATTTTCAAATCTTTTAAAAAGTGTTCATTTAAAAAGAAAGCAGTATAGTTTTCTTCTAACATTAATGGAGCATTATTTTCCATTTGCCAACTACCTGCAGCCCCTCTCGAAATAGCATTGCGCATAACAGAAGGGTCTAATCCATTTACTTTTGCATACGAAATTGCCTCAGCGCAAGCAGTAATATTCCCCGCTACAGCAATTTGATTACAAGCCTTACAATGTTGTCCATTGCCAGCGATGCCTAAGTAAGTTATATTTTTACCAAGAATTTCAAAAAGAGGAAAAGCATCATCAAAAAAAGCCTTTTCACCGCCTACCATGATAGATAGTGCTGCATTTTTTGCACCACTAACACCGCCAGATACTGGCGCATCAAGCATTCTAAAGGTTTTTCCTGTTTCACCAGACATAGCTACTTCGTGCATTTTTCTCGCTAATAGCGGTGAAGAAGTTGTCATGTCGATTAAGAGTGCATTATTTTTGGCATATTTGAAGATACCTTCGCTTCCAAGGTATATGTCTTCTACATCTTTTGGGTATCCAACTATAGTAAAAACTACATCTGCATCTTTTACACATTCTTCAATTGTTTTTACTGGGACAATACCAAATGCTTTTAAGGTCTCAGATTTTTCAAATGTTCTGTTATACACTGTAACAGAATGTCCTTTTTGGGCAAGGTGTTTGGCCATTTCGGAGCCCATAATGCCCGCTCCAATCCATGCTATATTCATAAGAATAGTATATAATAGATTTTGTACTAACGCAAGGTTTTGTTATCAAAATTATTTTATTTTTTTTTAGTAATGCGTTATCAAGATATTTATATTTTTCATAAAATGTGGTACAATTGGTTAGGTTTACGTACTTTTGGAGAGTGTATGAAAAAGTCATTATCGTTTCGCATAACAAGAATCAGCATTATTATACTGTTGATTGTGGTCAGTATTATTGGTGCTGTATTTATTACAAATGCTATTGAAACCCTTAATAAAAATATTGAGCTAAATCTTAACACAACTACAGAAAACTTAGAACAAAAAATTGAACTTGCTTTGGTACCTTCTCTTAGTTCCACTTTATCAGTAAGTGAAATTGCTAAAGAAACTAGCAATAGAACAGAATTCCAGTCTATTCTTGCCTACTTTCAGACATTAAGTGATTCTATTTATGAAGTGTATTATGTTGATTACATTCCCAACACAGATGGAACATCCTATATTTCCGGAAAAACTACAGAGCCCGCACCGGGGTGGGACTATAGAAGTTTCCCATGGTTCACTGGAGCTGTAGAAGCCAATGGAGAACTATATTTTTCAGACCCAATTCCTTCTTGGGTGGAAGGAACAAGCCATTTTATTACTATATCGAAACTTGTCTTTAATGAAGATACTACACCTAAAGGTGTAGCAGTGATTATGCTTTCAACTAATGATCTTACTGAAACAATAAATAGTTTACAAGTATCAGAAAACTCACAAACATTCCTATTAAATAAAGATGGTACTATTATTACACATCGGAATACTGAACTGCCTGGAATGAACATTAATGAACTTGGAGATATTAGTGCATATGAAACAGAGTTATATTCAGGTGAAAAACATATAAAGTATTTTGAAGAGTCATACATTTGTACAGCTCCTATTTCAGGTACTCCTTGGATTATTATTTTTAGCGGGCCACTTTCAGATTTATATAAAGAATTACAGGCACTAATTATACAATCAGTTATTGTAGCTATAATACTAATAGCGATAAGTTGTTATATTATTGTTGTGTTTAGTAAAAAAATTAGCAAACCATTTACAAGCATTGCTGATGAATTTTCTAAAATTTCGAACGGAGATTTTACAGGAAAATCGCCCTCATTTGACACCGTTGAAGCGCAGATTATTGCTGATGGTCTTAATGATATGAGAAAAAGAATGTCTAGCCTGGTAAAATCTCTTTTTTATTCAACTGAAAAAATAACTGACATGAACGAAAAACTCGTAGGCTCAAGTAAGAATTCTCTAGATAGTGTTCAAAAAGTAGGTAATTCTGCAACAAATATTTCAAACGATATTTCTAAAGTTATGAATGATACAAGCGGCGCAGTAGAAGAAATAGAAAACTCCATTGAAAAGCTCACTAGCCAAATAACAAAGCAAGGAATATATTTAGAAGATTCTTCAAGTGCAATAAAAGAAATGAGTGAAAACATTAACTCTATTGACAGAAGCACTATTTCTATGAGCGAACTTGTAAGCCAACTAGTAAAAAATGTTGAAGAAGAGCACGGCTACATTGAAGAGACAGGTGCAAAATTACAAGATGTAAGCCGAGGCTCTATTTCATTAATCGAAATAAATGAACTTATAGCAAGCGTTGCGGAACAAACCAATCTATTAGCGATGAATGCTGCAATTGAGGCTGCCCATGCAGGAGATGCAGGAAAAGGCTTCGCCGTTGTTTCAGATGAAATTAGAAAACTTGCAGAAACCACGTCTAATCAATCAAAAAATGCAAGTAATGTAATTGCTTCAATAAAAAATCATATAGAAGAAATTGTTATTTTTTCAGATAAGCTAACTAATGCAGCAAATCTTACAATGGATGTTATTAACAAAGTTTCTCAAATCACTGAAGAAGTAAAAAATGCAATGCAAGAACAGTCTATTGGTTCGAGACAAGTATTTGAAAGTATGGTCGGAGTTGATGACATAACACACGAAATAAAATCTAATTCTGCTGATATATTAGTAAGTGCAGGTAGAGCAAAAGATGCACAAGTTAATTCAACAGAGCATATCAAAGAGCTACTAGGCGCTATTAAAACTGATATACAAAATATTAGCTTTGCGGCTCAGAATGTAGCTTCAGGTGTAGAGGAAGGAAAACAAAGTGTTGCGTCATTAAATGAGGCCGTTTCTCAATTTACGATAGATGATAAATAATTAATTTACCTTATTTTCACATTTCAGCTTTGATAACAAAAGCACTTAACGCCTACATAGAAGCTCAATGCAAATATTGAGCTTCTGTATTTCTAATATTTTTTCATTAATTTTTCAAATTCACTACTTTCATATTTGAAAAAAAAAACCAAGCATGCTATAATAAAAAAGTTGAGGATGTTATAAAATGAAGAAATCATTGTCGTTTCGAATTATGAGAGTAAGTTTAATTGTA
>CAYJHL010000095.1:0-7283 GCA_964369585.1 uncultured Treponemataceae bacterium
CATCTGTGTAATCTGTGGATATAAAATGACCAATCTTTGTGGTACATGCGAAGAAAAAAGGGAACCACAGATTTCGCAAGAATTAATGGGATTTTTATTATAAAAATTCCTAATTAGGCATTCGTAATTCGTAATGAAATCACGCCCTTGACACTCTGACTTCGTACACATATAATGTATCAATGAAAAGATTATTGTCTATTTGTGCCTGTATTTTTACAGTGTTACTCATTACCTCCTGTCAAACTATGGTGTTAAATGCCGTTTCTACTTCACTTGCGGGAGCTAATAAAAATGGCGTTCTACCAAAAACAGCATCAGAAAATGACATGATGTCCGTTTTAACAGGAGAAGAAGACCCTATTCTAATGGGAGATTTTTTTCCTACTGCACTCAAATTATATGAAGTAATGCTTGCTCAAAATCCAGAACATCAAGGTTTAGCTACAATGACAGGTTCGTTGTATGTAATGTATGCAAATGTTTTTGTTCAAGCTGATGCTGATATGCTCGGTGTTGAAGACTATCAACTACAAGCATCCGAGCTACAACGTGCAAAACTACATTATTTGCGTGGAAGAGACTATGTATTTCAAGCATTTAATGACCGCTATACGGGTTTTTCAGATGAGCTTTTAAGCGGAGATAATGAAAGAATTGCCGCTGCTCTACAAAAATTGGATACAGATGATGTAACAGCCGCTTACTGGCTTGGTTCTGGCTGGTTAGGTGCCTTTTCCGTTGACCCCTTAGATACTTCACTTTTACGAACGCTGCCTGCTGCAGTTGCATTAATGGAAAGGGCAGCAGAACTTGATTCTGAATACTCAGATGGAGCAATTTGGGACGTTTTAACAGCATTTTATGCTGCTGCTCCTGCTGATTTTGGTGGAAGCCTTGAAAGAGCCTATTATACAAGTGAACAAGCCTTTAGAGTATCTGCTGGAAAAACACCGGGGCCATATATTACATATGCTACAGCTTTTTGTGTGCCAGAGCAAGACATTGAAGGTTACACAGAAAATTTAGAAAAAGCTTTAGCGATAAACCCAGACGACAAACCTGAAGCTAGACTAGCAACAATAATCAGTCAACAAAAGGCTAGGTGGCTTTTAGATCACACTGAAGATTATTTCATCGTGTGGTAATAATTTTATAGGAAACAATTATGAACAAAAAAAGACTATTAATTCTTGTTTTATTTACTACATTAATGCTAAGTATGTATGCACAAAAAATTACTGTAAAAGTAGCATCTGTAGCCCCGGCAAGATCACCATGGGACATTGAACAAAAGGCAATGGCAGCTGAATGGTTAGAAATTACAAATGGGCAAGTTGAGTTAAAATTTTATAATTCAAGTTCAATGGGAGGAGAATCTGGTGTTATTAAGAGGATGAAATCTCTAAGGCCTGGTCAAAAAAGCCCTATAGATGGTGCAATATTTACCAATATTGGTTTATATGAACTAACCCCAGATTCGAACGCACTCACACTGTGTGTTCCTTTCGTTTTTAGAAATCAAGAAGAGCTTACTTACGTATTAGAAGCATTAAATCCTGAAATAGAAGCATCGGTAGAAGAAGCAGGCTTTCAATTGCTCGGGTGGTTTAATGTTGGTTGGGCAAATTTCTTTGTAAAAGAAGAGGTTAGAACGCCAGATGATCTTAAAGCATTAAAAATGGGTTTTTCAGGTATAAGTTCTGCAGGATTAATGAACGCATTCAAAATTGCAGACTTTAATATGGTAGATGTTTCGCCTGAAAAAATGATGCAAAGTATTAGAAGTTCTAATGGTATAAAAGTAGTGTATTCTATTCCTATGTATGCTTATGCTGCCCAATATTATACAGGCCTTCCCTATGTTGTTGATATTCCTCTTAACCCTATAATGTCTGCATTTGTTATTTCAAATGAAACGTGGGCATCCATCCCCGATGAATATAAAGATGAATTACAAGCCTCTATACGCCGAGCTGAATCAAAATTTATTTCTGTGCAACAACAGTCAGATAGAGAATATTTACAAAAAATTGAAGACGAAGGAAATACTTTAATAAAATTAACCGATACAGAATTTGATTTATGGGAAACTACTCTTAGAGGAGATGCTGAAAAAATGGCTGAAACTCCTGGTTCTGTAATTAATGGTGAGTTTTATAATAAGGTTATAACCTTGTTAACAGAATATAGGGCGCAGAATGAAAACTAGTTTTTCTAATTTTTTTCGAAAAGCTGAAGGATGTATCATTGTAGGACTAATAATTTTATTATGTTCGCTACCTTTTATTCAGCTTTTTTCTGAAAAAGTTCTTGGAATAGTTATTTCAGATATTGACGTTATGATGGTCAATCTAGTATTTTTATTTTCTTGTTTTGCATCTATGGTAACATGGAGAAATAACAAACATATTTGTATAGCTACGGTAGATCAGCTGGTGCATGGAAAAGCAAAAATAATTATTTCAGCAATAAAAGCACTAATTATTCCCTGTATTCTTGTAACATTATTTTTTGCAGCCTTTTCAGAGTATTTTGTATTGTTTTATCCTGAGGATACCATTTGGGGTATACAATTACGATTTATTTTTGCATTTTTACCACTCATGTATCTATCTATGATAGTAATGGCTGTTACAAAAAAGGACTATAAATTATTTTCTGTTTTTGGAATACTTATTGGTTGTTTGCTTTCAACTGGTCCAATTGCTGGAGTTCTGTACTTCATATTTGGTGTAGAAGACTTAACATTTTATTATGCTATATGGGATGCTTGGTTAGCTTTTGCTACTTCTACTACACCTTATTTAGTAATACTTTTGATTGTTCTTGCCTTTTTAGGTGTACCTCTTTTTTTAGTGATAAGCGCAATTACATATGTTGCCTTTTCACAAGGTGGGGGGTATGTAGAAGTTCTATCAGTTGAAGCCTATACAATTCTTACCGATAAAAGTATTGCAGCAATTCCACTTTTTACTATTGCAGGTTTTATTCTGTCTAAAGGGAGTGCCGGAAAGCGATTAGTGGATATTTTTAGCGCAACGTTTGGATGGTTTAAAGGTGGTGTTATTGTAGCCACAGTTTTGGTAGCAGCTTTTTTTACTACTTTTACAGGTGTTTCTGGTGTAACGATATTAGCACTTGGAACACTTCTGACGACTGTACTAACTGGAGTGGGATATTCTAAAGATAAAGCAGAGTCCCTTATTACTTCAACAGGAGCTTTAGGTTTATTATTTCCTCCTAGCTTGGCAATTATTATGTATGGAACAACAAACTATTTTTCAGTAGATGTGTTTGACCTTTTTAGAGGGGCAGTTGTTCCAGGCGTAATTCTTGCAATAGCGATGATTTCTATTGGATTATATTACAGTAAAGGCTCTGCTGAAGTACATTTTTCTGCTTCAAAACTAGGTAATGCTTTACGCAATGGTATATTTGAGATACTTCTACCAGTATTTATTATTTTTGGATATTTTGGTGGTATTTTCACCTTATTCCAAGCTGCAGCATTTGCTGTTTTATACACATTTTTTATTAGTGTTTTTGTTAGAAAGGATTTTTCAATAAAGCGCGCGGTGTTAGTTGTTATTGAATCTCTACCTACAACAGGCGGTGTGTTAGCAATTTTTGGTGCTGCACGAGGCTTATCATATTTCTTTTTAGATGCAAATATACCAGAAATTTTATCTGACTATGTACTTACTTTTGTTGAGTCAAAGATTGTTTTTTTACTACTTGTTAATATTGTATTACTTCTTGTTGGATGTTTAATGGATATTTACTCTGCTATACTTATTGTTTCGCCATTGCTTATTCCAATAGCTGAATCTTTTGGTATACATCCTGTGCATATGGGCGTAATATTTTTAATGAATATGCAACTTGGATTTTTAACTCCACCTGTAGGAATGGATTTATTTATATCTTCGTACGCATTTAATAAGCCCGTAGTTAAGGTAGTAAAAGGAATTGTTCCCTTCTTATTGGTCCAAATTTTGGTTCTTTTATTAGTTACGTACGTTCCGTGGTTTACTACGGCACTACTATAAGGAGATAGTTTTGTGTAAACATCTATATGCTTTGTATATAGATGTTCAATTTTTTTAGCCATGTATATTACTAAATTTAAAACCATATTACCAATTTTTCTATTAGTACTTTTTACATTACTGTCCTGTAAAAACACAAATGAAGAAGATAACATTGTTGAAGCTTTACTTTCTGAAAAAGAACTCAGAGAAAATTTAGAAAGTGACGCTATAAACTCATATGTTAACTCTCTGTCACTCGAACAAAAAATAGGACAGCTCTTTGTTGTATCGGTGGATGGTACAAGTGCCAATTTGTCTGCTACTGCGCATCCAATCCCACCAGGAGGATACATACTTTTTTCTAGAAATACAAAGGATGGGGCAGAAAAAATCATTAGTTTAACTGGAGATACTCAAAAGCATTACTCTGAACTAAATCAAGTACCTCCCTATTTTTCTATTGACCATGAAGGTGGCTTAGTTCATCGTCTTAGAGATGTTGCAAGCCCACTTCCTTCTGCAAAGACAATAAAAAATACCTTACCACCAAAGCTTGCTGAGGAGCTATACTATCATTCAGCAAAACAGTTAAAAGCACTTGGAATACAAGTCAATTTAGGACCCGTTGCTGAAGTACTTTTTGACTATAATAAAGATTTTTTAGATTATAGAAGTTTTGGCAATATTAACGATGTAGAAAAATATGCTCGCGCATTTATTGATGGTTTTTCAAGAGGTGGTGTGTACTGTGTCTTAAAACATTTTCCAGGGAATTCAAATGAGGACCCACATTACCGTTTGCCTGTATTAAACCAAGATAAAGATACTATACTCACCTCGTATGTTAAACCATTTAGAAATCTTGTGCAGGGAAATGGATTGTTAATGAGTCATATCGTTGTTACATCATACGACAATGAAACTCCTGCATGTCTTTCCCCAACAATTATAAATGAGCTTGTGTATGGCGAGTTAAAATATGATGGATTAATTTTTACTGATGATATTTTAATGAATGCACTAGCTCAAAATGGTTATCCACCAGAGCGTGCAATGGAAATGGCCTTGCTAGCGGGAGTAAATGTTCTTATGAGCTCTCACCCAGCTTATTGGAACTTAATTGATCTAGTTATAACTATTTCAAACAATAACCCTGATGTACTCCCTAAAATAGATGAATCGGTGAGTAAGCTTATTAAACAAAAAGTTTTAATGGGTTTGCTTCAATTTGTTGAAATAGAAGGCAGCTTAGTTCTAGAACCTGTTGCAATAAGTGAAATTTATAGTCCTGAGCAGCAAATCGATGATTTTATTTTAGCTCGGAATGAAGGGTTATCAATCTATTATCAGTATTGGTCTGAATAAATCGTAGCTGTAAAAGCTATACTGGAGTATCATGCAAAACAATCGAATATTATACATGGACAAATTTTTAGCTATTTTTAATAAAAACGCGGGCGAAATTTGTGAGTCATGGACTGCAAAAAGCGCTGAGAGTAAAGATGTGTACGTACCTGAGGTTTTTTTACAGTCTTTTGAAGAAGAAAAAGATGTGCCACCGTTTTGTCAATGTTTTAATAGACTCGACAGACCCGTAAGTGGGGCAAATATTATTGTTTTTTCTAAGAATCTTGTTTCACTGTTACAAAATCAATTTACTAATAGTCAACGAGAAAAAAAAACTGTGAAGAAAATCTATTGGGCTATAGTTGAAGGGGTTATCAAACCAAGCGAAACTTATGAAATCTTAGAACATCACCTACGTTTCGAAGCTAAAAAGCAAAAAGCATTTGTTTATGATAATGCTGAGCGCAAAACTAAACCTGTAAAAATGGCGTGGCGTTCAATTGGACATGGAGAAAACTACTCTTTTCTTGAAATAGAGCTATTAACAGGCCGTACTCATCAAATTAGAGCACAACTTTCACACATTGGTCTTCACATAAAAGGCGATGTTAAATATGGAGCTAGAAGACAAGATACCCTTCCTGGTATTCGGCTTCATTCTAGGTATGTAGAGTTTATTCATCCTGTAACAAAAGAGCTCCTTTGTGTAACAGCTCCAATACCTACTGTAGATCCTCTTTGGCAAGCTTTTGAGGATAGTCTTGTATGAGTACGTTGCGGGGTGAGATAGGTTTTGAAACATATTATCACGATCTTTTTTCAGAAAGGTGGGAGTCTTTAAAAAACTCTTTTTATCAAGAGCCCCATTATCTTACATGGCAACCTACTTCATGTGAACCTTATTACCTTGATAGTGCAAGTGTTTTGGCAGCGTATTCACTTCCTTTAGATAATGCAAAAAACATTCTCGACATGTGTGCAGCCCCAGGAGGAAAAAGTCTTGTCTTGGCGCACCGAATGGATAGTGATGCCCATCTTCTTTGTAATGAGCGTTCTGCATCAAGAAGAACACGTCTTTCGCATGTTTTAGACAATCATTTACAGAAAGATGTTCGTAATAGAGTTAATATCTCTTCTAACGATGGCTCTTTAATGTGTAAAAAAGAAAAAGATATGTTTGATGCAATACTTTTAGATGCTCCCTGTTCTTCTGAGCGCCATGTATTTTTAGATAAGAAATATCTAGATCAATGGTCTTCTGCACGAATAAAAAACCTTAGTATTAGTCAATGGTCTTTGCTCTCATCAGCCTTTAGAATGTTAGCTGAAGGTGGTTATTTATTGTACTCAACATGTGCCTTATCTCCAGTTGAAAATGATAATGTAATAAAAAAATTATTAAAAAAGTTCGATACTGCAATTATACGTGATATTGATATAAACAAAGTTCCCATTCAAGGACTACCGAGTGCTGAAAGAACATTGCATGGCTACCATGTTTTACCAGATGTAGAAAATGGTGCAGGGCCTTTGTATTTTTCACTTATAGCTAAAATATAAATTTATATTTTTGTGTATAGACAATTTAGCATTTTTTCAGTATACTGTGGTCGTATGATTGATGATTTAAAAATAGAAAGTAAAGCCGATATGGTGCAAGAGGTTTTTTCCCTTGTGCATCCTATGTCAGATGTAGAAACAATTCTAAATACTCTTTTAATTGAAGCGAGGAAAGTGTTTTCATCCGACGCTGCCTCAATTTATTTGCATGAAAATGGACGCTTGGCAATACGATATTCACAAAGTATTCAAGTAAACAAAAAGACGGAGAATGTTCCTTTTACACATTTTACTTTCGAAGTAAACGAAAAATCAATTGCAGGTTTTACTGTAACAAGTAGA
>CAYJHL010000096.1:0-5988 GCA_964369585.1 uncultured Treponemataceae bacterium
CAGAAACTCTTACTGCTAGGGCTTCAGGTTTTAATCTTTTTCCTCCGCATGTTTCACAAGGGTGCTTTGACATAAGCTTTTCTAAACTTACCTTTTGTGCATCGGAATAAGTTTCTCTGTATCGTCTGCGTAAATCAGCAAAAAGACCAATCCAGCGTTGATCGTATGATGAATAGCCAGAGCCATCCTGTTTTTCGTATACAAAGTGAATATTCTCTTTGGTTCCATTTAGAATAGCGTCAAGTTCTTTTTTTGTAAGCTCGTCGATTGGAGTGTCTAATGAAAAACCTACGTGGTCTGCAAGGCTTTCAAAGCGTGCTCTATTCCAAGCAGAGTCTGGGTTATACCAGTTAAAGGCTCCTTGGTTAAATGAAAGGCTCTTATCTGGGCACACGAGATCAAAGTCAAACTCCATTTTTTCGCCAAGACCTGTACAGTCAGGGCATGCACCAAAGGGATTATTAAAAGAAAAAAGTCTTGGTTGTAATTCTGGAAACGATATGCCACAGTCAGGACATGCATTTTTTTGTGAAAAGAAATGCTCTGTTTCTTCTTTTGTTTCAGCATTTTGTTTTATAACGGTGATGATTCCATTTGCAGATGTTAGGGCTGTTTCAAGAGAGTCTGCTAATCGCCGTCTTATGTCATCTTTTAAAATTAGACGGTCTATTACAAGTTCAATATTGTGTTTTTTTTGTTTATCAAGATGTATGCTTTCTTCTAAGTCTACCATGAGGCCATCAATACGTGCGCGAACAAATCCTGCAGTTTTCGCATCATCTATAATTTTTTGGTGTTCACCTTTTTTACCCCATATAACGGGTGCAAGTATTTGAATACGACTTCCTTCATCCCATGACAAAATTGAGTCAATAATTTGGTCTATAGACTGCTCTTGTATTTGCCTTCCACAGTTAGGGCAGTGGGGCTTACCAATTCTTGCAAACAAAAGGCGGTAGTAATCGTAAATTTCTGTTACAGTACCAACTGTTGATCGCGGGTTTCTGTGAGTTGTTTTTTGTTCGATAGATATTGCAGGGGAAAGGCCTTCAATGTAATCAATGTCGGGCTTATCCATTCTACCTAAAAATTGCCGTGCATAGGCTGAAAGGCTTTCAACGTAACGCCTTTGACCTTCTGCAAATATGGTATCAAAAGCAAGTGAACTCTTGCCTGATCCTGAAAGACCTGAAATAACTACGAGCTTATTTCTTGGAAGCTCTACATCTATATTTTTTAAATTGTGCTCTCTAGCACCTTTTATTATGAGTTTATCTGATTCTGCCATAGTATTATTATAGTAAAATTTGATTAAAAAAACAAGAGAAAGGGTAATGAATAATTAAAACCACAGATTACACAGATTTATGGGATTTTAATTGATAAACTATACTATACTTTTGCAAATATAAAGAAATTAATAAACATATAAAAAATCTTGAGAGTTTAATAGTTTTATAAGTTTAAAAATAAAGTTAGAGGGATTTGAGAGTAATAATCTGCGTAATCATATTAATCTGCGGATGCTCTTTATTGTAATAGTTTGTAGTATTGAATGAATCTATTTTTTATGCTAGTATTTAGTATGGAAAACACAGAAACTAAACAAGCTTTTACAAATACTCTAGGATTTAAAATATTACTCGTATTTTTTATTGGTTTACTCTTACTTATCCCCATGGCTTTGGTGCGTGGTGTTATTTCTGATAGGCAAATGTATCAAGAGGAAGCCACAGATTCAATCATATTTCCTATTGGTGGTGAGTTTTCTTTATACGGTGTAATGATTGCTATACCATATTACTACTATGAAACAGTACATACTGTGTCCGGTAACACTACAACTAGTGAGCGCGTGAGAAACGAAGATTATATTATTATCATGCCAAGCGATTACTCAGTGCAGTCAAATCTGGAAACAGAAATGCTCAGTCGCGGTATTTTTGATACACCAGTATTTTACTCTAATGTTGATATACTAGCAAACTTTAATGAGTATGAACTTGACTCAAAGGTACATTTCGACACAGTATCCTGGGACGAAGCTCTACTAATTCTTGCCACAGGTAACAGAAAAAATATAAAGCAACTTCCAAATGTTTTTGTTAACGGCTCGGAATTAGAATTGTATGAATCAGCAGCTTTTTCGTATATAAATATGTTTTCAAATGCATTTGTATACTCTATAGATGCACAAAGTGTACAAGACGGATTTATGAGTGAAATTAGTATGAGCATTCAAGGTGGGAATTCCGTAAACATTTTGCCAATGGCTGGAGATAATACCATTAGTCTTAGTTCAAATTGGAAAGATGTTGGTTTTACCGGAAGTTGGCTTCCTGTAGAAAGAGATTTTTCAGATGCAGGTTTTTCTGCAAAATGGGAAGTCGCTGGTTTTAATACACCTCTTTATGGTATGCGCTTTTTAGAAGAATTTAAAAAAAGTTACATTGATAGTGTACACACGATTAACACAAACTTTTTACTCGTAAATGATAATTATACAAAAACTGAAAGAAGCGTTAAGTACGCAATGCTTTTTATTTTTATACCATTTTTTGCGCTCTTTTTATGCGAACTATTAACAAAGAAAAAAATTCATGTGGTGCAATATGCACTTATTGGTTTAACAAATGTTATTTTTTACATGCTTTTACTTTCTGTATCTGAACATGTAAGTTTTAATGCAAGTTACGTAATAAGTGCAATTGCTGTTATCAGTGCAACTGCAATGTACGTATGGGCAATTACTAAGACAATCAAGCTAGGAATTATTATTGCCATTGTAGAAGTCATTGTGTATGCATTCTTGTTTGGTATTCTTCAACTTACAGACTTTGCACTTCTTTTTGGAACAATAGGATTATTTTTTGCAGTAGTAATAGCCATGTATTTTACTCGAAATATAGAACTAAATACATAGTACTTGTATTTACATTGTTATCAAAAAGTGATATCTTGAATATATACACAAATGTTTTTCTAAATTCCAATGAGCGAGGTATAAAAGTGGCTAATCGTACGTATGTATTTTTTATCTTAGCGCTAACTTCTGTATTTTGTTTTTTTGGCTGTGATAGCCAAGAAAAAGTTACAACAATTACTTGGTGGGGCTTTCCGACATTTGGAACAGATGGTAGTTTTGAAAAAGAATTGATAGCCGCATTCGAAAAAGAAAATCCAAGTATAAATGTAGAATTTGAAATGATTTCCTTTGAAGATGGTCCATCAAGAATATCCACTGCATTAGCTACCAATACAGGACCTGATTTTACATATGATGCTCCTGGTCGTATAATTGATTGGGGAAATCAAGGTCTACTAGCACCCCTAAATGATATAATAAAGCCTGTTGCTTCTACACTTGCAAGTGCACCTCTCGAAGCTTCAATGGGTAATGATGGAAATTACTATTTATATCCAATTCACTCAGGTGGATTTATGATGGCCTTTAATAAAAATTTATTAGAAGACTTAGGCTTACTTGATATGTTACCGTATACGCGTGAAGGTAGACAATGGACACTCGAAGAATATGAGCAATTGCTACGCGCTCTAAAAGAAACACTTCCAGCGGGGAAAGTACCAGCTGTTTTTTATGCTAAGTCTGCAGCAGGAGATCAAGGGACAAGAGCCTTTATGGTAAATCTTTTTGGTAATGCACCTTTAATGAATAATGATTTAACCGAATATACTTTTAATACAGATAATGCTATAAAAAATGCTAAATGGTTACAGATGGCCGTTCAAGATGGTTTATTGCTTAATGGTGCGTATTTGCAGTCTGGAGATGCAATTGATATGTATTGTGCTTCAAATGCTGCCAGTTCTTTATTGTTTTCATTGCAACTAGAAAAGATTAATGAAGATATCATTAATTATAATGGTGAGTATTTTGAAACAATTTATATGCCATATCCAAATAATTCAGAAAAGCCTATTTTAGAGTTTATTGTTGGTGGTCCTTGTGTGTTTAATAAAGACGACCCTAATAAAATAAAGGCTGCAAAAAAGCTTATTACCTTTATGTCTCAAAATTCCGAATATGCCCCAAAACTTGTTGAGGCTACAGGATTGTTTCCTGTTTCTTCCAGTATTAGTATTGAACTAACGACGGAAGAAGAAAAATGGAATTCACAAGCAATTGAATACTTTGGTTCATACTACAACTCAATTCCGAGCTTTGCGAATATGCGTAAGGTTTGGTTTTTGACTATGCAATCATTACTTAATGGTGAAGATGCAAATACTGCTTTAGATTCGTTTGTAGAGCAAGCAAACGCTACAAAGTAAAGGCATTCTTTTATCGTTCTTTTTTATTTTCTTGTTTAAACTCAAACATTTGTCGATCAGCTTTTGCTAAAACTTCAGCAAAGTTCTTTCCATCAACGGGGAAGCTTGCATACCCTATGCTGCACGAAATACGTATTTTAAAGTCATCTATAAAGAAGGGGTCTTCTGATATACGTAATAGTCTTTCACGGACATGCTGGCACTGCAATTCTTCTTGTTCGATGGGAAACACTATAACAAATTCGTCTCCACCAACCCTTGATATAAATGTGTCTTTTCTAAATTGGCTTAAAAGTCGCTCTGAAAATAATGCTAAAAGTTTGTCACCTATTTCGTGTCCGTAGGTATCATTAACAGGTTTAAATTTATTAAGATCTATATAAAAAATAGTATATGAGTCATTTGACTTATGCTTATTTTTTCTCTCTTCAAACTTTAATAATGCCCGCTTATTGTATAAATTGGTGAGTGGGTCAGTAAGAGACTGAGTATGTGCTAAACTTTGCTTTATTTCAGACTGTTTGAACGCTAACACAATTAATGTTGTAAATGCAATCATAGCGAATGCTATTAAAATAAGCTCCTTTATTATTTTTGCTTTTGTACCATTTTGGTACAAAGCTATTTGCCAATTTCCCTGCCCAATTTTAAAATCATAATATATTGGTGCTAAATCCTTTGAAAAATCGTTTGAGAAATGAAGGTTAACATTTGTTCCATTATAATTAGATTCCACAGAATATTCATAATCTAGATCGCTTAATCCTTGTAGACCTGTATTCTTTAATAGAACATCCGATGGTCGAATTATTGCGGCTATAAAGCCCCAGAATTCTTCTTTTCCATCCTTCATATAATATACAGGATTTCTTGAGACAAGGCCAGGAACACCTATCATTAATTCATAAGGTCCTGAGTATGCAATTTGACGTGTATCCATTGCTACCATGGCGTCATTTCTAGCAATTTCATCTTCAAATACGTTGTATCCTTTTGATGCTTCATTTCCTTTTAATGGGTATACCTTAGTAATTATACCTTTTGGCATATAAGCTATTGCAATATGCATTTCTGCATCATATGCCAAAGCCATCATAGTTGCAACTTCGTCTTCTTGTATATTACCTTTATTAGCAACTAAAAGTGCATCTAGAACCTCTGTAACTCCTGCTGCTTCTGAAATTACGGAGCTTACTCGTTCGGCATATAGTGCGTTAAGATATTCTATGTTTTTTATTGTTTCATCTTTTAAACCAAGATAGCGTGAATATATAACTGTAATGCTAATACATATCATTACTATTAGCGTTATCTTTGATAACTTCAATTTTCCACCCCTTAGCGTGCCTATAACCGTAATATAGTACTTCGCTCTATTTAATTATCCTCTATTACTGAAGTAGTGTCAAGAACTCAGTTTACAAAGTTATACATTTTCACCTGTTTGTTGTAATGCACTATTGCTCTATCGTAATTCTGCGTTTGGTATTGCTTGAGCCGCTGTTGCAATAATACTCTTAACTATAGTATCGGCATATGGAGCTATATTGTTATATGAAGTGTCAAGACAATTATCATTTCTAAATTGTGCAAAATACCATCGAGAATCTTTAGGTAAAAGTGCAGAAATTTCTACAATATTTTTTTTATCTATTAGTGAAGGGCAGAGTACTGTTCTAAATTCTCTTTGCTCTG